>NZ_RCSQ01000062.1:0-9308 GCF_004103255.1 Pseudoalteromonas sp. PS5 | reverse complement strand
TTCAGTGCTGCTTCTGCTTGTGGTGCCACTTCTTCAGCGGTTTCAGGTGCTGCTTCTGCTTGTGGAGCCACTTCTTCAGCGGTTTCACGCGCTGCTTTTGCTTGCGGTGTCACTTCTTCAGCGGTTTCAGGCGCTGCTTCCGCTTGCGGTACCACTTCTTCAACTGACTTCGCTTTTAGCTCAGCCTCATATTCAGCTGCGGCTTGATCGGCGACTGGGATGAAAGCTGCTGACTGACCTTTTTCTGGTGTATCAGGACGGCGGCGACGTTGGCCTGCAGCTCTCAAATGACGAGGTGAACGTCTAGAACGTGTACGACCTTCTTTGTTCTCATCATCATTTTCTTCAGCAAGTAGCGGTGTTGGCGCCTCTGTGTCATTTACCTTGATAACTTCGTCAGCAGAAACTGTGGTATCAATTTCTGGCTGTGTCTCTTTGGCAGTCTCGTGTTTTTCAGGCGTAGCGCTTTCGCTCACGACAGCTTCATGTTTTTCTGTTTTTTGTACCGTAGGCTTGGACTTCTTGTGTCTCTGCTTCGGCTCAGGTTTTTGCTCAGATACTGCTTTTTCAGGCTGTTCCAATGGCTTGACTTCAACTTTTACTTCTTCAGTTGGAGTTGGCTCTGCTACATTGCTCTGCCCTGCGTTTGTATCCTGTACACGCACTTTCTTACGCAGATTACGTCTTTGTCTACGAGGTTTAACTTTCGCTTCTTTGACCTGTGTTTCAGTGTTCGCTGTTTCATTTACCGATTCATCAACGGCTGACTTACTTGAACGGTTGGTCTTGTCTTGATCTTGACGCTTTCTGTTATTAGGGCGACGGCGCTTACGATTATCACCTCGTTGCTCGTTGCTGGTGTTTTCATCTTTCGCTTCAACAGCAGTTTCTTTCTGCGGTTCATTACGACGACGATTATTGTTGCGACGACGGTTATTATTACGACGACGATTATCGCGATTGCTCGTGTCACGAGCTGGCTTTTCTTCACTTGGCTTTGTTTCTTCTTGGCTGTCACCAGCAAAGAGATTTTTAATCCACTGGCCAATCTTTGCGAACAAACCGGCGCTGTCCTGAGTAGGTTTGGCTTCAGGCTTGCGTGCTTGTGGTTTTTCAGCTTGAGTTGGAGCTGGAGCCGGTGCATCAGGCATCACAACACCTTTGAGTACAGGCTCTTCTTTTACGTTTGCCTGTGGTTTTGCAACTTCAATAACCTCAGGCTCGGGCGTAATGATCTGCTCGTAGCTTGCAGCTTCGGTCGTTTCATCTTTACGAAGTCGAACTACTTCATAGTGAGGTGTTTCCATGTGCTGATTTGGAATAATAACAACATGACACTCGTGGCGCTTTTCGATGCGTTGGACAGAGCGGCGCTTTTCATTTAGCAGATACGCACCAACAGCAACAGGCACTTGTGCATTTACCTGAGCTGTGTTGTCTTTGATTGCTTCTTCCTCAATAAGACGCAGGATAGATAGAGCAATCGATTCGTTTGAGCGAATAGTACCTTGACCATCACAGCGAGGGCAAGTGTGTTGGCTCGCTTCACCAAGTGATGGACGTAAACGCTGGCGTGACATTTCTAATAGACCAAAACGAGAAATCTTGCCTATTTGCACGCGAGCGCGATCCGTGCGCACCGCTTCTTTCAAACGATTTTCTACTTCACGCTGATGGCGTGGAGGCGTCATGTCGATGAAATCGATAACAATTAAGCCACCAAGATCTCGCAAGCGTAATTGACGAGCAATTTCATCAGCGGCTTCTAAGTTGGTGTTCAGTGCCGTTTCTTCAATGTCGCCACCTTTCGTCGCTTTTGACGAGTTGATGTCGATAGAAGTTAGTGCTTCGGTAGGGTCTATCACAATTGAGCCACCAGAAGGTAAACGTACCTCTCGCTGGAAAGCTGACTCAATTTGACTCTCAATTTGATAGTGCGTAAATAGAGGCACATCGTTTTGATATAGCTTCACACGATTGATAAAGTCAGGACGAAAACGCTCTATGTGGGCTTTTGCTTCCTCAAAAACGCGAGGCTTGTCAATTAGAATTTCACCGATATCGCGACGTAGATAGTCTCGGATCGCACGGAAGATCACGTTACTTTCTTGGTGAATTAAGAAAGGTGCCTTACCGCTGTCTGCTGCATTCTGGATAGCTTCCCAGTGCACTAAAAGCGCTTTTAAGTCGTATTCTAGTTCTTCAAACGACTTTCCAACCCCTGCGGTACGAACAATTAGTCCCATACCTTTTGGTACGTTCAATCGGCTCAAGGCTTCTTTTAGCTCGATACGTTCATCACCCTCTATACGACGTGAAATACCGCCGGCTCTTGGGTTATTTGGCATTAGCACCAAGTAGCTACCAGCTACGCTGATAAAGGTGGTTAAGGCTGCACCTTTTTGGCCACGCTCTTCTTTATCAACTTGAACGATAACTTCTTGGCCTTCGCGGATCACATCTTTGATATTTGGACGACCATTGAATGTGTAACCGTCAGGGAAGTAAGTTTTCGCAATTTCTTTTAAAGGGAGGAATCCGTGACGCTCAGCGCCATAATCAACAAATGCGGCTTCTAGGGAAGGTTCGATACGGGTAATTTTACCCTTGTAAATGTTCGCTTTTTTCTGTTCGTGACCAGGGCTTTCTATATCTAAATCATACAGACGCTGGCCGTCAACCAGTGCTACGCGCATTTCTTCTTGCTGCGTTGCATTGATCAGCATACGTTTCATATTGTAATTCTCTACTCAATTTATTTACAGCGCCTAATACGTTTTCCAGCGACAGCATGTTACGCCTTGGATACTCCGGTTTAATGATGCAGTCTCACGACTGGGGAAAAGGAGTATATTCACAGTTTCCGCTTTAAATCAGGGTAAAATCACTGATTAACTGTTCGCTTCTTCACATTTATTGGTGTCGCTAAGTGGTCATGCACGGGCTAGTCATACTTGGTTTGACAAGTTTGGTCATCGCCATCTTTTGACTCAATTACTTTGCGACATTCACGAGTTGCGGCCTGCTATGCACGGGTATTATTGCAACGGTGGTCAGCGTATCAGACAAATTTTAATTTCTTGCTTTTTGGTTTTTTTCGTGTCCAGTCATTAAACGAAATATTACGCGCTTCGCATTGACTGTTCGCACGTGTTTATCTTAGATGCTCGATAAAAGCTTTGGAAATATTAGCTCTAATCTGTATGATCTGCCATCCAAGATGTGCATCACGATTGTTTTTGCGATAAAAAGCACCTCGCAAAAATTTGCGGGCTGATTATCCCACTAATAACGTCGAGATAGCAACTAAATTATTACTCAAATCAGTGATTAGGCAATGTCAGAAAAACCCGCATTAAAAGTTAGCTTTGTTACCGTGACCGAAGACCAAGAAGGTCAAAGGATTGATAACTTTTTAGTTACGCATTTGAAAGGGGTGCCAAAGAGCGCCGTATATAAGATCCTTCGCAAAGGGGAAGTGCGTGTTAATAAAAAGCGGGTAAAGCCGGTTTATAAGCTGCAGATGAACGATGAGATCCGCATCCCACCTGTACGTGTTGCAGAAAAAACAGAGTTTGTACCTAAGAATCTTGATAAAGTGGCAAACCTTGAAGATGCGATTCTATATGAAGATAAGTATCTGATTGTTATAAATAAGCCAGCCGGTATGGCTGTGCATGGTGGTAGTGGACTGAGTTATGGCTTAATTGAAGCACTGCGAGCATTAAGACCACAAGAACAAAGCTTAGAACTGGTTCATCGCTTGGATAGAGATACATCAGGTTGTTTGTTGATTTCCAAACGTCGCGCGGTACTAAAAGGTCTCCATGAGCAATTAAGAGAAAAAACCATGGAGAAGAATTACTTGGCATTAGTTGCTGGGCAATGGGATGCAAAGCATAAAAACGTTACTGAGCCACTTCGTAAAAACACCCTAAAATCAGGTGAGCGTGTGGTGCGCGTTGATCACGAGCAGGGCAAGGCATCACATACACGATTTAGAGTTATAGAACGGTTTGAATCAGCAAGCTTAGTTCAAGCCTCTCCTGTGACAGGTAGAACGCATCAAATTCGCGTCCATACACAGTGTAAAGGCCATCCAATTGCATGTGATGATAAGTACGGTGATCAAGTGTTTGATGCACAGATGCGCGATATTGGTTTGAGCCGACTATTTTTACATGCTAAAGAGCTTAGGTTTATACACCCTAAAACAGAAACCACGCATCATGTTGAAGCGCCTTTGGATGCTGCACTGGAGTCATGTTTACAAAAACTAAGGAAATAGCATGTGCTATAAGTGTGTAATTTTTGATTGGGATGGTACGGTGATGGACTCAGTACCAAAAATTGTCAATACAATTCATTTGGCGGCAAAATCATGTGGTATTGCGCCCGTGAGCGATGAAATGGCAAAAAGTATTATTGGCTTGTCGCTACCTAAAGCCATGGAGGTACTATTTCCTCAGCATCATGAACAGGTAGATTCATTAGTCCAAGCGTATAAATATAGTTATTCAAATGAAGATGAGACGCCGTCACCTGTTTTTGCTGGAGTTGAGTCATTATTAAACCAGCTTCGAGATAGAGGTGTGAAAATCGCGGTGGCCACAGGGAAAAGCAGGACGGGGCTGGATAGGTTGATGGCGCAATATGGCCTAACTGAGTATTTTGTTACAACAAGGACCGCATGCGAGGCTGAATCTAAACCCCACCCTGATATGTTACTGCAAATTTTAGCAGAGCTCGGGGTCGACGCTGGGCAGAGCGTTATGATTGGAGATTCAATCATTGATATGGAACTTGCCAAAAACGCCGGTGTTGATGCGATTGGAATGACTCTGGGCGTGGCTTCCAAAGAGCAGTTATCGCAAACATCAGCGTGCCATATTTGTGATAACTACCAAGACCTCTCGCAAATATTACTGGCTTGATTGTTCAGCTAACACATCGACGCCAAACTCCAATAGCATTTTAGTTAATTGAATGAGTGGAAGACCGATAAGCGTATTTGGGTCTTCCCCTTCTAGCTTGTCAAACAGGCAGATCCCTAGGCCTTCACTTTTAAAACTTCCTGCACAGTTATAGGGGGCTTCTGCATCACAGTAGTTGTTGATCTGCATTTGAGTCAGTTTTCGAAAATAAACGTGAAATGGCACTACGTTAGTAAGTGTTTTACCGCTTTGAATGTCAAAAACCGTCAAACCGGTCAAAAACGTTACGCGATGATTGCTAAACAAGCTTAGTTGCTTCACCGCGTTTTCCTTGTTATGAGGTTTTCCAAGGATCTCACCGTCAAAGAGTGCAACTTGGTCCGAACCAATGACAATACCTTTTTGATACTTTTTAATAGATGCTTGGGCTTTTAATTCACTCAGTCGAGCAACTAGTTGCTCTGCCGATTCATCTTCGCGCGCTCGCTCGTCTATATCTGGAGAAAATGACATAAAAGGCAGCATTAATTTTTTCAAAATTGACTGCCTAAATGGCGAACTAGAAGCTAGAATAAGAGGCGTTTTCATGGAATTTTTATCTCTGTGATAACATTGCCTACAGGATAAAGTGCAATAACGCGAAAAACAAAGGGAAAGTGTATTTTTACTTTGACTAACACAGTAACTATCTATATGATGCAGCCCCTATGCAAAAGGTGAAAATTCCCATCACTCTTGATCCATGCAGAGCAGCGCAACGTCGAGCATCTTATGACGGTGTTGTAACGCTCGAAGAACTTTCTCGATTGCAGCAAGTTGTGCAAGATCAAAGTAGTGAAATAGCGGTAGATATTCATTTCAACATCGACGAACAAGGTCTGGTGGTTGTGCAAGGCAAAGTCCAAGCGCATCTTACACTTGTGTGTCAGCGTTGTAATGATGAATTAGGGTTGGATTTGGAACAAGACTTTGCGTATTCGCCAGTCGGATTAGGTGCAGAGTCGGATGATCTTCCCGAGCGTTATGATGTATTGGAACTTGACGAAGAGGGTGAAGTTAATCTTAGACAACTAGTCGAAGACGAGCTATTACTCGCTATACCGATAGTACCTATGCATGATGAAGCGCAATGCTCTTATTCTGATGAGCCAAAGAGCTTTGGTGAAATTGAAGCAGAAGATAGCAAACCAAATCCATTTGATATTTTGAAACAACTTAAGAAAGATTCTTAGGAGAAGGCTAATGGCGGTACAAAAAAGCAAGAAGTCACGCGCACGTCGTGGTATGCGTCGTTCACACGATGCGATCAGTGGACCAGCTCTAACTGTAGATCAGGTTTCTGGCGAGACTCATCGTCGTCACCACGTGACTGCTGACGGTTACTACAAAGGCGTTAAAGTAATTTCTAACTAAGAGATTGCTTTATGCTGACCGATCTAACCATTGCGTTAGATATGATGGGGGGCGATTACGGCCCCCGTTCATCTATCCCTGCAGCTATTGCTGCCGTTCTTAAGCACCCGAATTTAAACCTCATTTTATGCGGTAATCAACAGGTTATCGAATCTGCACTCGCTAAAGCTAGTATGCTTGACCACCCCAGGTTGACCATTAGGCACTGTAAAGAAGTCGTTACAAATAGCTGTGAACCTGCTTCGGCACTTCGAAATAAAAAACATTCCTCCATGAGAGTAGCATTAGATCTAGTTAAATCTGGTGAAGCACAAGCTTGTGTCAGTTCTGGTAATACAGGTGCATTGTTTTTTATAGCGCACTATGTTTTGAAAATGCTACCAGGTATAAAGCGTCCAGCACTTATCTCTGCAGTTCCTACAGAAAAAAAACACCCTGTCTACTTATTAGACTTGGGGGCAAATGTGCATTGCGATCCAGAGACCTTGTATCAATTTGGCATTATGGGATCAGTGGTGGCAGGCCAGGCACTCAATATTGCAGAACCAAAAGTATGCTTACTTAATATTGGCTCTGAGGAAATTAAAGGTCACGATGGTATTAAACAAGCTGCAAAATTAATGAAATCCTCTTCTGTTATTAACTACCAAGGCTATTGTGAAGGTAGTGATATGTTTTCAGGCAAGGCTGATGTGATTGTCTGTGAGGGCTTTGTGGGCAATGTCGCACTAAAAACATGTGAAGGCATAGCCAAACTTATTATGCACAAGTTTAGTAAAGCGTTAAAAAAGCACTTTTTTTATAAAGCGTTGGCATTTTTACTCCGACCCATTATAAAAAAATTGTACAAAAGGGTGAACCCCGACCAGTATAACGGTGCAAGTCTGGTAGGATTGCGCGGTATTGTTGTGAAAAGTCACGGAAATGCTACCAATAAGGCATTTTTGGCCGCAATTGAAGAAGCTGCACAAGAAGTTCAGCGTAAGATCCCTGAGAAGATCCAAGCGGTATTTGAACAAGTCGACACAGAAAAGCAACCGTCAGGTTCTCATTCTTAACGCTATGCAGTGACATGAGGACGTGGCGACAATAGAGAAGATAAGAGCACAGTATGTCACAAAAAATCGCATTATTTTTCCCCGGCCAAGGCTCGCAAAGCGTGGGTATGTTGTCCGAGTTACTTACATCTTCTGACACAGTTAAAGCAACCTTCGCTGAGGCCTCAGAAGCACTAGGCTATGATTTAGCTGAGTTAGTATTAAACGGCCCTGAGGAAGAATTAAATCAAACTCACCGTACTCAGCCTGCGTTATTAACTGCAAGCGTTGCTATTTTTAGAGCTTGGCAAGACCAAGGTATTGACGCTGAGTTAACACTAGCTGGCCATAGTTTAGGTGAATATTCTGCGTTAGTGTGTGCAGATGTTTTACCTCTTACTGATGCCGTAAAATTAGTGGAAAAGCGTGGTTTATACATGCAGGAAGCTGTTCCAGCAGGTACTGGTTCTATGGCTGCAATTATTGGTTTGGATGATGACGTGATTGCTCAAGTTTGTGTTGAATCTGCACTGGGTGACGTCGTTTCACCGGTAAACTATAACTCCCCAGGGCAAGTAGTTATTGCGGGTCACGTTGAAGCAGTTAATCGCGCATCTGAAGCATGTAAAGAAGCCGGAGCCAAACGAGCGTTACCGCTTGCAGTCAGCGTACCATCTCATTGTGCATTAATGAAACCGGCTGCTGATAAATTAGCAAAAGACTTAGCGTCGCTAACATTCTCTGAACCTAAATTTGCTGTGATCAACAACGTCGATGTTACAGTCGAAAAAGATGCAGCAGCGATAAAAGAGGCGCTGATCCGCCAGCTTTATAGTCCGGTGAGATGGACTGAGACGGTTCAAAAAGTTGCTAAAGAGGGTATTACTACGGCATTTGAGTTTGGCCCAGGCAAAGTGATCACAGGCTTAGTGAAGCGTATAGATCGTTCAGTATCGTGCGCATCGGTAAATGATTTGGCCTCAATTGAAGCCACAAAATAAGAACGAGAACATTATGAGTAATTTATTTTCTTTAGAAGGTAAGGTAGTACTAGTTACAGGTGCAAGCCGAGGTATTGGTAAAGCAATCGCTAATGCTTTGATTGCCCAAGGCGCAAAAGTTGCAGGTACCGCAACTAGCGAGTCTGGTGCCGAGCGCATCTCTGAATACTTAGGTGATAACGGTAAAGGTTATGCGCTGAACGTGACAGATGCCGACTCAATCGCAGCAACTTTATCAGCAATTAAAGAAGATTTGGGCGATATTGATGTATTAGTAAATAATGCTGGTATCACCCGCGATAACTTGTTGATGCGAATGAAAGATCAAGAGTGGGATGATATTATCGACACTAACTTGTCATCTATTTTCCGCTTATCAAAAGCAGTACTTCGCCCAATGATGAAGAAGAAAAACGGCCGCATCATTAACATCGGGTCAGTTGTGGGTACGATGGGGAATGCAGGTCAAGCCAACTATGCTGCAGCAAAAGCCGGCGTAATTGGTTTTACGAAATCATTAGCGCGTGAGGTTGCATCTCGCGGTATTACAGTAAATACTGTAGCGCCTGGTTTTATCCAAACAGACATGACAGATGAGCTAACTGATGAGCAAAAGGCAGCGACCCTAGCAAATGTTCCAGCGGGTCGTTTAGGGCAGCCTGACGAAATTGCCGCAGCTGTCGTTTATTTAGCATCAGACGCAGCAGCTTATGTCTCTGGAGAAACATTGCACGTCAATGGTGCAATGTACATGGTTTAACGAGCTAAGATCACAAATTAATTGAATTTTTTGTGATCTTGTCGACAACTTACTTGAAATCGTCGTGAAAATAGGCGATAAAAAGATTTAAAGCTTTGTAACAGGTTTGACCAGAAAAAAAAGTACGGGTCAATCCTTGAATCCCAGAATGATGCGTCGTAAA
>NZ_RCSQ01000061.1:0-21079 GCF_004103255.1 Pseudoalteromonas sp. PS5 | reverse complement strand
GTTCTAAATGAGAAATTTTTTACGCTGTTAGCGTCAGATTTACTCCTTCAAATTGAGCAAGTACTAAGTCAAATTGGTATAAATACCTATTTCGATAGGCATTTACAGCAAATAATTTCGGGGTCAGGTTATCGTGCAAACGTACTCTGACGTTATAAAGTATCCTTATCAGCAATAAATAAGAGGTAAAAGCGCCGTTGTTGACTATAGCTTTTACGCCTTATTTATATACCAAACCGCGATGGTTACGTTAACTGCTGGTTGATGATATTAATCATCTCCTCGCCATATTGATGGATAAAAAAGTGTCCACCGTCAAAATATTTGTAGGTACAAGGTTGAGCGGTGAGCGCTTGCCAAGCCAAAATATGTTCATCTAAAATCTCATCCTCTACACCGTGAAATACGTGAATAGGAGTTGGGAGGGCACGTTGCTCGGCAACATAGGTATCGGCAATCTTGAAATCCGCTCGCAGAAGTGGAATTAACAATTCCATCAACTCAGCATTGTCTAGTACCTCTTTCGGTGTGCCATTTAAATCGCGTAACTTTGCTATAAAGGCATCATGAGGAAGGTCATGTAAATATTTTTTATTCGATGTGCAATGTGGTGCTCGGCTGGCAGAGGCAAAGACTTTACTAGGTAAAGGAAGCCCCAAAGTGTGTAGCTCGTAAGCGAGAGCATAAGAAATACGACTACCAAGACTGTGACCAAAAAACGCGTAGGGCTTACTGGTAATAAAGTCTTTATACAGTAATAGCTCCTCTATCACTTCAGGCATATTATCGATTGCAGACTCCATGAGTCTTGCCCCTCTACCTGGCAATTGCACAAAGACCAGCTCTATATGGGTATTAGCCTGTTCAATCCACGGGGTAAAAATCGTGGAAGAGCCTCCCGCATAAGGAAAGCAAAATAGCCTTAGAGTGGCATTCGGGTTTGGTTTTGGAATGATAAAAAGTTTATTGTTCATATCCTTTGTCTTTGGAATTTATATAAATTACCATTGATATTATCAAGTTATTTACAATAGTAATAGTGTTAGCCTTGAATCAATGTCGATTTGGCGACCCAAGTGTTTTTACTTTCTTGCGAATTTTGCGTTTGACTTCCCAACCTTTTAACCCTCTACCAATTTGCCACGTAAATACCATCGTGATAATCAACATGAGTAACACCACTCTGCCTAGCTCGTGAAAGTGAGCATGGCTTTGTGACATCGCAGCTTCGGTTAAATATACCATGTTAACAAAGCCCAATGGTTGGCCTGTTGGGGTATAAACTGGTTCAGAAATAATACTTTTTGTTTTACTTAAACCGGGGAGTGTTTGAGGCAATTGCTGGTACTGCGTGGGTGCTGTGTTACCGTCATTACCAACAACAAAGCGTCCTTGAAAGTCATAAATAGAAACTTGTAAGACAAAGTCATCACCAGCTAAATGGTTAGCGAGCGCACTTAATCTCGGATTATCATTACGTGAAAGCGGTAAGGCAGCATTTTTTGCTAGTTGCTTGGTCAAGCTGCGCGCTGTGAGGTCAGCGCCATTGTGCAATAACCGATGTGATTCAAAGCTGGTGTTAAAAGCAAGCCAAGTAACCATAACCAAGCAGATAGCGGCGATACACAAACGCAACAGTCTGCGTCCTCGAGATGAATTTAGGGCTTCTAGGACATGTAAATTTTTCATATTTATCAAATATTACCTGCTTTTACCGAGCATAGATACTGACAGTTAAGCGCAATCGTGTTAAAAATCGCCTTAACGCTATCAAGGAGCAACTTATGCCGTCAATCATTCAATTAGGCGATATTGAGCTAAAAACACCTATTCGCACAATGATGTCGCTGGGGCAGTGGTATCATTATCAAAATAACACAAGTCTCTCGCAAGTAAATCCGCCGCTTGCTAATACTTGGCAAACACTTTGTTTTTTTGGTGAAGAGATAGCTAGTGAGCACTTGATAAAATTAGCTAAGTTTATTGCTGAGTTTACCGCGCAGCCTATTTATGTGTGTGCCTATCAACCACATAAATCGCTGCCTGTGGCGCTGGCCTTTAGCATTGATACCCCACATTTGCCTACTAAGGCACAGGTTAGGGCTGTGGCTGATGCGTTACATCTACAAGGTGCAATTATAAGCCAAGCACCAACGCTTGAGCGCCCTGGGTTGTTGTTGATGGATATGGACTCAACCGCAATTCAAATCGAATGTATTGATGAGATTGCAAGATTGGCTGACAGGTTTGATGAAGTGGCAACTATCACAGCGCAGGCCATGGCGGGGAGCCTTTCGTTTGCACAAAGCCTACATCGTCGTGTCGCCTCCCTTGAAGGTGTGAAGCTATCGCAGATCCAAGCGTTAAAGGAAAACCTCCCATTGATGCCTGGTATTGCAGTGCTGTGCCAATCATTAAAACAACATGGCTGGTCTTTAGCCATTGCCTCCGGTGGTTTTACTTGGTTTGCAGAAGCGCTAATCGCACCGTTACAGCTCGACGCTGTTTTTGCTAATACCTTAGAAGTGGCTAACGAGCAGCTAACTGGCAAAGTGTTAGGAGAGATAGTGGATGCCGATAAAAAGGCGAAAGTGCTTGAGCAGTTAGCAGGCCAGTTAAGTATACCTATGGCACAAACAGTCGCTATTGGTGATGGCGCAAATGATCTGGTGATGATGGCAAAAGCACAGCTCGGTGTAGCCATTCACGGCAAGCCAAAAGTGGTTGAACAGGCTGACGCCGCTATTTGTGAAGGCTCACTGCTACAGCTGTTATATTTGCTTGGGGTGCCGAATTAATATACGATTTGTAACGTAGTGAAGAGTAATACTTCATTTGTTGACTTTTTTTTTGTTACCATTTTATGGTGTTGCTCTATAAAGGTTGAAATATAAAAACTGTGTGACAATTCAGTATTTCAATTTTTATTACAGTATTTTGGTAGGGGTGTAACAGCTTTGTTTTTCTTTAAAAATAGTATAACAGGAGATGACCTTCGTGCACTTAGAAGTCGCAAGGGGATTTCTAAGCAAAAGATGGCGGATAAAATTGGTGTATCTCCAAAAACAATTGAAAATTGGGAAAATGGGGTAGGGCAGCCTAGGATAGATCAATTTTTGCAAATATGTATTTACTGCTCCATCGATATCAAAGGTCTGATGTGTCAAATTAGGGAGTGTGATACTGAGCAAGATACAAATAGAACCGATAACATTTCTTCTAAAAAGTAGAGTTACTTTTCTTAACGAACATCACTCTAGAGTGATGCTTCAATCTTGAATGTATAATCCGAATTTATTGTAACAGCCAGATGTTTTATATTTCTGAATTTGTTGACTAAATCACTTTAAAAATAACATTTAAGGCTTTGCTCCTGAAAATATGAAGCTGCTACTTGCACTGCATTTTACACTTCTAAGTGTCTTGTATTTAGATCATCCTTTCTTAGATCGTATGGGGGTGATTACAGCGCTTGTAGTGATTATGATTTGGTATCGAGAAAACGTGAATGCCATACATATTTGTGCGATCCAATTAACTATTATAACGCTCGAGTATTCAGTATTTCACTTCAATGTTTTTGGCTTAAATGCAGATGCTTTGCACCTATGGAAAAATACTCGTATCTATACCATTCATCTTATTACCGATATGGTTAACTTTATCGTGTTAGCATATCGTCCTGTGATTTCAAGGGCAGTCCAAAGAGTACGAAATAAGCCCTGTGGGAAAGTGCATTTTACTATCTCCGACATGTCATTAATGACAGTATGTTTATTGTTTATTGTGGCTGATTTACTGGCGATGTTTGAAAACTTTATTCGCAATCTTGATTACCTTGGTTTTGATGAGGAGTTCGCAAAGCAGTTTTGGGAATGGAATTGGGTATTTTATAACTACCCGACAATTAAAAGTATCATTGCTGGAATTGAATTGTGGGCTATCCTATCGATTACTACACATGCTAAAAAGCTGAAAAGCTAAAACCTTAGACCAAGTAAATTGGTTGAAATCGACCAGTATGCAAAGTAAGCGCGCTACCAGCGACCAATTTGTATTTGTCTGGGGAGGCTGCGCCATTGTTCAAATTGAGACTCAATATGCGCATTGTGGCTACGAAAGAGTGTTTCAATATTTTGCGCTGGTACAATATTGCAAGGATTACTACCTTCTTGAAGCAAGTATTCAAAAAAAGCGTTACTGTTGTTCTCAATCATAAATCCAGTGAATAGATAGGTGTTGGCGTAAAGGGTTGTATTTTGCAGCGTTTGCCATTGGTCTTCACTGTTGAACAAGGTGCTGATATCAAGTTTTGTATAGTGTGTACGCAGCAAGCCTTGTTGAGTTAGCCAGTCCTCAATTGAGTTGTATACCGTAAATCTACCCGTCTCATTTATTCTAAGGTGCTCAAAATACTCCGCTATGCCTTCCGTTACCCACCTAGGTGTTAAGCCAAAATAATAAAATACCAGCGCATGCACTGACTCATGCAGTAATGTTCTTAAGGTTTGTTCATCGCTACCACCACCATTAACAAACCCTTGGTTTTGAAACAAAAAATACATCCCAGCAGTACCACTAGGCTCGACATTACGGGCAAGAAGTAACTCGTTATACTCATCATCGTTGGCTGCAATATACATATTTAGCTGGATAGGACTGAGCGCCTTTTTTTGTGCCGATTGATTGATAAAGTGCTGAAATAGCAGGTAGACCACTTGGAGTACTTGCTGTGCTTGGGCACGGGCTTGTGGATTAAGTTCTTTACCTGTTAGCTGTAATTGCAGCTGTTGGTTGTTTTGGGACTGCGCGTTTAACGAAAACACTTTATTTTTTAAAGTTGCGCAAGTTGGCGTTGTCATGCCGCTAAACATATTAACCACATCACTGTGGCCTGTCAGGTGTTCCAGTACTTGCTCTGGCTTTTTCGTGGGCACTCTTTGAGTAACTGGTTGAGTGTTTAGCTGCGGTTTGTATGTCGGTACATGAGAGGGGTCTATTACAGCACGGAGTTTATTGGTCTGGATCTCCAATTGTTCGCCAAGCTCTTGTAATAAAGACTTGGGCGAGTCTTTCGATGCGCTAGGGTAAATTAGTACCAGCAAAAAGAATAGGAATATAATAAGTAGCAGTGAAATCAGTCCTCGCCAAATCAAAGTCGTTTCCTTTGTAATATCCCCAACAGCGCTTTTGTTATACTGTTCCTTGGTTGTCTTGGCAACCGCTAATTAATACCAATTTGACTTAATACTTGCTCAATTTGAAGGAATAAATCTGACGCTAACCGCATTAAAGGTTTCTTATTTAGAACAACTAAATAGCAAAATTTTTGCCTTGCCTACAAGACGTAGATACCTCGGCGTGAGCAGGACGCGGAAGCGGTGTCATCGACAAGATTTTCTCGCCTCAAAATAGACCAATTAATTAAGAAAATTGGTATAAATGGTTCTTTTTTCTCAATAATGTACCCATAACAAAAATTGTCGCCTATACTCTTTCTAAAAATAAATAGGCGTGCAGATGAAAGCAGTTTGGTTGATAGTGATACTGGTTTGTATCAGTTGCAATGCGAGAGCGCTTGAAGCT
Organism: Pseudoalteromonas sp. PS5; assembly: GCF_004103255.1. Lineage (NCBI taxonomy): Bacteria > Pseudomonadati > Pseudomonadota > Gammaproteobacteria > Alteromonadales > Pseudoalteromonadaceae > Pseudoalteromonas > Pseudoalteromonas sp. PS5. The sequence goes on along the minus strand of NZ_RCSQ01000061.1, from coordinate 15,493 downwards.
CATGTGAACATTACCACTGGACAGTGGCCGCCTTATTTAGATCAGGCACAACAAGACCAAGGATGTGTGGCCAAGGTAATAAGAGACGCATTTGCACTTTCAAATATCAAAGTGCGGTTTTTATTCATGCCTTGGGAGCGAGCATATCAAGAAGGGATGAAAGCGGCCTATGTTGGCAGTGCTTATTGGTATTACAATGAGCAACGTAGCCGAGACTATCACTATACTGAGTATCCACTGACAGAAGAAACCGCGCGATTTTATCACCATAAAACACTTGATTTTCAGTTTACTAGTTACGCCGATCTAAAGCCGCATAAGTTGTTACTAAACCGGGGTTTAACTTATCCTAAAGCTTTACTAGACGCTATTGATACGTATGCAATAAAAACATCCTATGCGACTTATACAAGTAAGAATATTGCACTTATTTTAAGAGAGCGCGCCGATATTATGATCATGGATGAAAAGTCAGCTAAGGCTTATCTAAAGGAGCTTCCTGTTGACGATGCAAAGTTATTGGTCGCCCAACCCGAGCCAGCTTTTGTGCAGCATGGGTATTTACTTATCAACAAACACCATAGTGAATATTTGGCACCATACAACAGGGGATTAAAGACCTTGTTAAGTGATATGGACTATGTTGCGCGTTTTAAAGCGCATTGTGAACGTGCGCTTGAATCATAACTGTCTTCTATAAGCTATCCTCATTAAATCTTTATCTGGTCTGACCATTTAAATCACCTTTTAAATTTTCGTGATTCTTGGTTAAAGTTTATGCACTTTAACTGTTGTTTTTACACTCAGCTTATTATTGAATTGAGCTGAATTTTGACAGTTGTCATGGATTTTGATAACGTATTGTGCAAATTTGGTATGACCAATTTACCTATGAAGTTAATTCTTACCAAATTGATTAAAATAAGTCAGCGAGCTGGCTAGGTCACATCATAAAAAATTGGCGTTATTTCAATGTCTTTAAAGATTAAAGCAGCAAAGCTATCGGACGTAATACTAGAACAGCTTGAGAATATGATCCTCGAGGGCTCGTTATTACCGGGTGAAAAGTTGCCGCCTGAGCGTGAGCTAGCTAAGCAATTTGAAGTGTCGCGTCCATCACTACGTGAGGCTATCCAGAAATTGGAAGCAAAGGGGCTTGTAACCCGTCGTCAAGGTGGTGGTACGTATGTTAAGAATCAGCTTGAAGAGGGGCTAACTGATCCATTATTCGATTTGATCAGTAAACACCCTGAATCTCAGTTCGATTTACTTGAGTTCCGTCATGCACTAGAGGGCATTGCAGCCTACTATGCGGCGCTCAGGGGCACAGAGAATGACTTTGCAAAGGTACAACAAAGCTTTGACAACATAGCACAGATAGGTGATGACCTGATGCAAAAGGCAAGGGCAATTAATGCTTTTCACTTTGCCGTTGCAGAAGCGTCGCACAACGTCGTCCTGCTTCATCTTGTAAAAGGGATGCAGTCATTGCTTGAGCAAAACGTGCTGCAAAACTTAACTGTCTTGGTGCAAAAATCAGACGTCAGTGAGCAGCTCGGTGAGCACAGAAAGTTGTTATTAGATGCGGTGATCAATGGTAACCCTGAACAAGCAAGACTTGCTAGTAACGCCCACTTAGCCTTTATCGAAGAAGCGTTATTAGAAGCCGGTAAAGAGCGCTCGCGAATAGAGCGCTCACTGCGTAGAACTAAGCAGCAGTAATCGGGCTTGATTCAGTAAGAATTGGCACAAATAGAATAAATTCGTATTTTAAACATAAGGAACACTCCATATGTCTGAAGTCAATAAAATTGACGTAGACGCGCTAGAAACCCAAGAATGGTTACAGGCGCTTGAGTCGGTCGTAAAAGAAGAAGGCGTAGAGCGCGCTCAGTTCTTGTTAGAGCAAGTATTAGAGCAAGCGCGTCTTGATGGCGTAGATATGCCAACAGGCACTACGACTAACTATGTCAACACTATCCCAGCAGATCAAGAGCCTGCGTATCCAGGGGATGTGAACCTTGAGCGTCGTATTCGCTCTATCATCCGTTGGAATGCGATTATGATCGTACTTCGTGCGTCGAAGAAAGATCTTGAGCTGGGCGGGCATATGGCCTCTTACCAGTCGTCAGCTGCATTCTATGAAATGTGTTTCAACCACTTCTTCCGTGCACCAAACGAGAAGGACGGTGGTGATTTAGTGTATTACCAAGGCCACATTTCTCCGGGTATTTATGCTCGTGCATTTGTTGAAGGCCGCCTAAGCGCTGAGCAGCTAGACAACTTCCGCCAGGAAGTCGACGGTAACGGTATTTCTTCATACCCACACCCTAAATTAATGCCTGAATTCTGGCAGTTCCCAACGGTTTCTATGGGTCTAGGTCCAATCGCGTCTATCTATCAAGCGCGCTTCCTTAAATACCTAGATGGCCGTGGTCTAAAAGACACCTCTGAGCAACGCGTTTATGCCTTCCTTGGTGATGGTGAAATGGACGAGCCAGAATCACGTGGTGCAATTTCATTCGCTGCCCGTGAAAAGCTAGACAACCTATGTTATCTAATCAACTGTAACCTACAGCGTCTTGACGGCCCAGTAATGGGTAACGGTAAGATCATTCAGGAGCTAGAGGGCCTATTTAAAGGTGCTGGCTGGAACGTGATCAAAGTGGTTTGGGGTTCTGGTTGGGACAAGCTACTTGCTAAAGATACCACAGGTAAATTACTACAACTGATGAACGAAACAGTTGATGGCGATTACCAAACCTACAAATCAAAAGATGGTGCGTTCGTACGCGAGCACTTCTTTGGTCGTTACCCAGAAACCGCAGCATTGGTTGCTGATATGACTGACGAAGAAATCTTCGCGTTGAAGCGCGGTGGTCATGAGCCATCTAAGCTATTTGCGGCGTATAAAGCAGCACAAGAAACCAAAGGTCGTCCAACAGTTATCTTAGCTAAAACCGTAAAAGGTTACGGCATGGGTGCTGCGGCTGAAGGTAAGAACATTGCTCACCAAGTTAAGAAAATGGACATGACGCACGTAGCGCATCTACGTTCACGTCTAGGCCTAGATGACTTAGTGTCTGACGAGCAATTACAAGACCTACCATACTTAACGCTGGAAGAGGGCTCAAAAGAGCACGAGTATTTACATGCTCGCCGTAACGCGCTGCACGGTTACACGCCTAAGCGTCTGCCTAACTTCACAGAAGCATTAACGCTACCTGAACTAGATGCGTTTAAACCACTACTTGAAGAGCAAAAACGTGATATTTCAACAACGATGGCTTACGTTCGTGCACTAAATATCTTGTTGAAAGATAAGAGTATTGGTAAAAATATCGTACCTATTATTGCTGACGAAGCACGTACTTTTGGTATGGAAGGTTTATTCCGTCAAATCGGTATTTACAACCCACATGGCCAAAATTACAAGCCTGAAGACCGCGATATTGTTTCTTACTACAAAGAAGCAACCTCTGGTCAGGTACTACAAGAAGGTATCAATGAGCTAGGCGCGATGTCTTCATGGGTGGCTGCGGCAACTTCATACAGCACCAACGATTTACCAATGATCCCGTTCTATATCTACTACTCAATGTTTGGTTTCCAACGTGTAGGTGATATGGCGTGGATGGCGGGCGATCAACAAGCGCGCGGCTTCCTACTTGGTGCAACCGCTGGTCGTACAACGCTAAATGGTGAAGGTCTACAGCACGAAGACGGTCACTCGCACATTCAAGCAGGTACGGTGCCGAACTGTATTTCTTACGACCCAACGTTTGCATTTGAAGTAGCGGTTATTTTGCAAGATGGTATCCGCCGTATGTACGGTCCAGAGCAAGAGAACGTGTTCTACTACCTAACGCTTATGAACGAAAACTACCATATGCCAGCAATGCCAGAAGGCGCTGAAGAAGGTATTCGTAAAGGTATTTACAAGCTTGAAAGCTACACTGGCGACAAAGCACAGGTTCAGTTAATGGGCTCGGGTACTATCTTGAACGAAGTGCGTAAAGCGGCGCAAATTCTAAGCGACGACTACGGTATCGGTTCTGATGTATTCTCTGTAACGTCATTCAACGAGCTTGCTCGTGACGGTCAAGATGCTGAGCGCTTTAACATGCTAAATCCAGAAGCAGAGCAAAAAGTACCTTATATCACGAGTGTGCTTGGCGATGCGCCAGCTATTGCAGCTACTGATTACATGAAAAACTATGCTGATCAAGTACGTGCATTTATGCCGAGCGCATCTTACAAAGTGCTTGGCACAGACGGCTACGGTCGTTCAGACAGCCGTGAAAACCTACGTCGTCACTTTGAAGTGAACGCAGGTTACGTAGTAGTTGCTGCACTTGGTGAGCTAGTTAAGCAAGGCAAGATTGAAAAATCAGCTGTGACTGACGCTATCAAGAAATTTGATATCGACACCACCAAAACTAACCCACTTTACGCATAAGAGGACGAGTAATGGCAATCGAAATTCATGTTCCAGATATTGGTGCCGATGAGGTTGAAGTAACCGAGATCCTAGTAAGCGTAGGTGACACGGTTGCAGAAGAACAATCGCTTATCACGGTTGAAGGCGACAAAGCATCAATGGAAGTACCTGCCTCTGTGGCAGGTACGGTGAAAGAAATCAAAATAGCCGAAGGCGATAAAGTCTCGACTGGTTCTTTGATTATGGTTTTTGAAGCAGCAGGTGAAGAAACAGCTGCAGAACAGCCAGCGGAAGAAGCCAAGCCAGAAGCCAGCACTTCAGGTCAAACAGAAGTGAAAGAAGTTCATGTACCAGATATTGGTGGCGATGAAGTTGAAGTCACAGAAATCTTAGTGGCAGCTGGTGATGTTGTTGCAGAAGAGCAATCACTTATCACGGTTGAAGGCGACAAGGCTTCAATGGAAGTACCTGCACCATTTGCAGGTACTATCAAAGAGGTGAAAATCAACGCGGGTGACAAAGTGTCAACGGGTTCATTGATCTTCACTTTTGAAGTTGCAGGTAGCGGTGATGCGCCAGCAGCTTCTGAAGCGCAAGCACCAGCACAGGAACAAGCGCCAGCAGCATCAGCTGAAAAAGAAGTACACGTACCAGATATCGGTGGTGACGAAGTTGAAGTCACTGAGATCATGGTTGCTGTAGGCGATAGCGTTGAAGAAGAGCAATCGCTTATCACGGTTGAAGGCGACAAAGCTTCAATGGAAGTGCCAGCACCGTTCGCAGGTACGATTAAAGCCATCAAAGTTAATGCTGGCGATAAAGTATCAACGGGCTCTTTAATCTTTGTATTCGAAGTGAAAGGCGCGGCACCTGCACCTCAGGCAGCAGCTAAAGCTGAAGAAAAGCCAGCGCAATCAGCGGCTCCAGCAGCGAAATCTGAAGCTCCAAAAGCATCGGCACAAAAAGATGATTTTGTGGCCAATGATCAGTATGCCCACGCATCACCTGTGGTACGTCGTTTAGCGCGTGAGTTTGGAGTTAACCTAGCTCGTGTTAAAGGTACAGGTCGTAAGAACCGTGTACTAAAAGAAGACGTACAAAACTACGTGAAAGAGCTGGTTAAGCAAGTTGAGTCTGGTCAAGTCGCAAAAGGTGGCAACACCGGTGGCGGTGAACTTGGTCTTATTCCTTGGCCAAAAGTAGACTTCAGCAAGTTTGGTGAAGTTGAAGAGAAGAAGCTTTCTCGTATCAACAAGCTATCAGGTGCAAACCTTCACCGTAACTGGGTACAAATCCCACATGTTACACAGTTTGACGAAGCCGATATCACTGAGCTTGAAGCGTTCCGTAAAGAACAGAACGTACTTGCTGAGAAGAAGAAAATGGGTGTGAAGATCACGCCATTAGTATTCGTGATGAAAGCCGCCGCAAAAGCACTTGAAGACTTCCCAACGTTTAACTCTTCGCTATCTGAAGATGGTGAGAGCTTAATTCTGAAGAAGTATGTTCATATCGGTATCGCAGTTGATACACCAAATGGTCTTGTAGTTCCTGTTGTTCGCGACGTGAATAAAAAAGGCATCATTGAGTTATCACGCGAATTGATGGAAATCTCTAAGAAAGCACGTGATGGTAAGCTGACATCCTCTGACATGCAGGGTGGCTGTTTCACTATCTCAAGCCTTGGCGGGATCGGCGGTACGGCGTTTACGCCAATCGTTAATGCTCCTGAAGTGGCGATTCTTGGTGTGTCTAAGTCAGACTTCAAACCAAAATGGAATGGTAAAGAGTTTGAGCCGCGCCTAATGGTGCCGCTAAGCTGTTCATACGACCATCGTGTCATTGACGGCGCACTAGCAGCTCGCTTTACTGTGACTCTTGCAAACTACCTAAGCGATATTCGCCAGTTAGTAATGTAAGAATAGAAACCGCATCACTTAGGTGATGCGGTTTTCTTGTATTTTATTGTTCCGCTTGATATTTAGGCGGGACAATAGGGAGTGTGAATGATACACTTTCGAGCAATAATAACTCTCTCTGCCCTGTGCCCCGAATCGGGTGTTTGGCAGGCACTTTGGGTCGGCTACTCTTAACGAGTAAACCCGTTCAAATAACAGTTAAGGTAATAACATGAGCAACGAAATCAAAACTCAAGTTGTTGTACTAGGCGGTGGTCCTGGTGGTTACTCTGCGGCATTCCGTGCAGCAGACTTAGGTTTAGACGTTACACTAATCGAATCTCGTGACACGCTAGGTGGTGTGTGCTTGAACGTTGGTTGTATCCCTTCAAAAGCCCTTCTTCACGTTGCAAAGGTAATTGACGATGCAGCTGAAATGGCTTCTCACGGTGTTTCTTTCGGTGCTCCACAAATCGACCTAGACAAAATCCGTTCATGGAAAGAGTCTGTAATTGGTCAACTAACTGGCGGTCTTAGCGGTATGGCTAAGATGCGTAAAGTTACTGTCGTTAACGGCTACGGTAAGTTCACAGGTTCTAACACCATTGCGGTTGAAGGTGCTGACGGCGCGAAAACAGTAACTTTCGATAATGCAATCATTGCAGCAGGTTCTCAGCCTGTAAGCCTACCTTTTATCCCTGAAGATGAGCGTATCATTGATTCTACTGGTGCACTTGAGCTTAAAGACGTACCTGAAAAGCTACTTGTACTAGGTGGTGGTATCATTGGTCTTGAAATGGGTACTGTTTACCGTTCACTAGGTTCAGCGATTGACGTAGTTGAGTTTGCTGATCAACTGGTACCTGCGGCTGACAAAGACGTTATCAAGATTTACCAAAAGTACGTTAAAGACAAGTTTAACGTGATGCTTTCTACTAAGGTTGTTGCTGTTGAAGCGAAAGAAGACGGTATCTATGTATCTTTCGAAGGCAAGCAAGCGCCAGAAGGCCAAGTTCGTTATGACAAAGTACTAGTTGCTGTTGGTCGTACACCGAATGGTAAGCTAATCGACGCAGACAAAGCGGGCGTAAATGTTGATGAGCGTGGCTTCATCAACACTGACAAGCAAATGAAAACCAACGTTGATCACATCTTCGCTATCGGTGACATCGTAGGCCAGCCTATGCTTGCGCACAAAGCGGTTCATGAAGGTCACGTTGCTGCTGAAGTTATCTCTGGTAAGAAGCACTACTTCGATCCTAAATGTATTCCTTCAATTGCATACACAGATCCAGAAATCGCTTGGGTTGGTGTGACAGAGAAAGAAGCAAAAGAGCAAGGTCTAAGCATTGAAACTGCGGTATTCCCATGGGCGGCTTCTGGTCGTGCGATTGCTTCTGCACGTACTGAAGGTTCAACTAAGCTTATCTTTGATAAAGAGTCAGGCCGTGTGATCGGTGGTGCTATGGTTGGTATCAATGCTGGTGAAATGCTTGGTGAAATCGGCCTAGCAGTAGAGATGGGTGCTGATGGTGAAGACCTAGCGCTTACTATCCACGCTCACCCAACGCTAAACGAGTCAATCGGTCTAGCTGCTGAAATATTTGAAGGTTCAATTACTGACCTACCAAACAAAAAAGCCGTGAAGAAAAAGTAAGTTTTCTGAGCTTTTGAAAAACCCAGCCTTGCGCTGGGTTTTTTGTTTTTGGTGCGCTAGGTTTTAACTTGCGCCTTATAATACCAATTTTCTTAATTAAGTGGTCTATTTTGAGGTGAGAAAATCTGTCGATAACAAGGCAAAAATTTTGCTATTTAGTTGTGCTAAATAAGAAATTTTTAACGCTGTTAGCGTCAGATTTACTCCTTCAAATTGAGCAAGCATTAAGTCAAATTGGTATAACCTTGGCAGCGCAGCTTCTAAGCAGTATGCTTAGATAAGGGGCAAAGGGGTTGAGTTATACATGGAACAAATTGAGATATTTGAGATCCCAAGTCCGTGTAAGGGGATCTGTCAGGTAAATAATCGCGGTTATTGTGTCGGGTGTTATCGTAGTCGAGAAGAGCGCTTTGCATGGAATTTATTAAATAATGAGCAAAAGCGTAAGGTGATTGCATTATGTCAGCAGCGCTATAAACGATACCTACAACGTAAAGCGAAAGCGGGGCAGGTAGACGAGCAAGGAGGAGAAAACTTTAAATTTGATATTTAGCCTTGAGCATATCTATCACACCTTTTTGCTCAAACTCTGAGAGCTTTTTTTTGATAAGAGGTAGTAATGTGGCATGCCTTTTATGCACAAAATGAAAACTTTCAACTACTTCTAAGTCCTTTATTTGCAAGTTGTCTTCATTAATATTGCGCAGGTGAGGTTTTAAATGAAAATCGAGGAGCAAAGCGCCTTCGACTTGTCTCTGCATGACTAAATTAAGCTGAGCAACCACGCTTTTTACATTGATGATATACGCATCAGCGCCATGTTTGTTCAAGTAGGTGCTGGCGACGGGATAACCACTGCGGATAGTGAGAGACCTTAGGTTGTTTAGTGTACAATCACTGCATAGCGTGAATAACTGCAATGTAAATTGAAATAAAGGATAGTCTACACGCCTGAGGTTTGGGTAATCATCCTCGATACTTGCCACTCGACCAAGTTGGCCATCTAAATTACCGGCATTTGCCGCTATCAGAGAGCTTTTATGATTGAACTCCTCAAGTCTCATCTCAATGCCGAGCTCTTTGTAAACCAACTCCATCAACTCAATGACATATAACGCTTGTGGTGTTTGAGGCGGTTTGTTGAATCTCATTACTTTTGGTATTTCACTTGCGGTACAAGTAACGGACAAAACGACAAGGACTAAACACAGGAGTGTAGCTTTCAATCTGGCTCCTTTTAAATGCTACAAATGGTTACTCTGCGTTCGATTATACATACTTTATTGTATAAAGGCATACCTTGTTGGGGGAGAGGAGAAATTTTTGCTGCTGCCCCACGAAGTCATTATGATAAACTATAGCCATCCATAATCTACTTCGAATAGCACGATGAGCCATAACTTGTGTTTGTTGCCAAGGCAAGAAAAGTATCAGATCCAGCTTGAATATGAAGCGTCATTTTGGGCTTACCAAATAAAGCGTGGCAAAAAAAGTCGCGAAGCAATCTATGATGCGATTAATCAACGCCCTCTCTCTGAGCAAGACATATTAAAGCAAAAGTTTGAATACTATCTCAGTTTGATGCTTGCCTGATGTATAACATAGAGCGCTTAGCGCCTATTATGACTCCTTTGGTGAATAAGTTTTATGATGCACATGGAGCAAGAGGAAGAGCGGCAAAGCATGATCTTGTTTGGGTCGTTAAAGACACCACTGGTATTATAGCTGCATGTCGATTGCAACCAGTAGCAGAACACTGGTTGCTAGTAGGTGTGTATGTTAGCCAGTCGTGGCGTGGTCGGGGTATTGCAAAGGCACTTATTACTGACGCGTTGAGCCAGTTTCAAGGAACTAATCCACATAGTCCAGTTTATACTTTCGCATATACCCATCTACGCTCCTTTTACCTCACGCTGGGGTTTTGTGATAAGGCGCAACCGCTTCCCGATGAACTTGCGTCACGCTTGGCGAGTTATCTTGGACAAAATCGTCAACTCGTGGCAATGTATTACGCCTAGTTAACAACTTTGGCTTTTTATGTTTCGCCTGTGCTTTATTTTTTGTATTGTTTTGTTTTCTTCATTAGCAAATGCTGTACAAATCTCTCGATTATCACCCGCTGAAGGGCTCTCCCAGAGTTACGTAAATACACTGTTAATTGATCAGCAGGGGTATTTATGGTTGTCAACAGAGGGAGGGCTTAACCGTTATGATGGCTATCAAGTTTTAGAGGTAGAGGGGCCTGACGGGGTGCTTGATAAAGTGCAGGTTAACTATATTTATCAGGATAATTCAGGCGGTGTGTGGATCACTACTTCCATCGCAGGGTTACTGCGTTATGACCCTACGACCGACCGCTACCGAAAGTACATTGAGCCTCCCTCAACGGAGGGAGAGTTTTACAACAATATGGTTGACTTAGTGCTAACCAAAGATGATCAGCACATGTGGGCAGTCAGAACAAATGAAGTGGCGACACTTGATATTCGTTCTGGTCAATTAGTGACAGAAGTTACCCTGCCATTGAATGAAGACAATGGCTTTATTAGAGCTGTTAATCAACATCAAGATATTTTATTTATTGCTACATCAGAGCGTTTGTTTGCGTATCATTTACCAACAAAAAAACTGCGTCAGCTTGAGCACATTTCGGATGTTGCACATCCTTATCAAACTAACACTAAATCGCTATTTATTCTCAATAATGACAAGCTGCTGCTTGGCGCAGTTGAGGGTATGTATGAGCTTGATATCTCGCAACTGCTGCAAGATTTTGACGCCAAGGTAACATTTAAAACGCTACTTCCTGATTTGAATATCTGGAAAATACTTCAGCACGATCAGCAAACCTTGCTGCTCGGAACAGATAAGGGACTCGTTTATTACGATATTTCCGAGGGTACGGCAGTTCGTGATAAGCGTTTATCGTCAAGTGTATTTCTTCCCTCAAATACCAGTGTGATCGACATTGCAAAAGATGACCACGGCGGGATCTGGGTTGCGACCAAAGAGGATGGTGCATTTTACTTACCGGATAGCACCTTAGCCTTTGATAATGTTAGCGATTTGACCGTAACGGGCGAAGGCTTCTCGCACAGCAATGTTTGGGCAATGCACGAAACGCGAGACTATATTTGGTTAGCCACAAATGATGGCTTAACCCGGTACGACCCAAAAACGAGAGAGACCAAACAGTTTTTTAAAGGATATATGGGTGATGATATTCTCTCTGAGTTTATTGTATGGAGGATAGCTCAATACAAAGATAAATTGTGGCTAACTACCGTAAAAGGCCTATTTGTATTCGATCCCGTTACACATAAGTTAACTAGGCCAAAAGCCAATAACGCGCAAGACCAAGAGATATTAACCGCTTTTGTCAAAGGTGGACAGCTATTAAATAATGGTAAGTTCTACTTTGTGAATAGCGATAAGGGAATGTTTGTTTATGATATAGATAGCGCAGAATTAACGCATTTAAAGCAATCTTTTGAAGGCGTTGATCCGTTTCTTGCTTATGGCTTTTATCCACCTTTGCCAAACGATTTAACCAAGCCACTCTATTATAATGCGGGGGTGCTATTTCAGTACGACCCACAGCGTGAAACACTAACAGAAATATACAAAGCCCCAAAAGCAAACAAGCACCTTGCGGTGGACATCACCACATATACGATAGATAAAAATAACATCTTGTGGTTGTCTTTATCTTCGTTTGGTTTAATCGGTATGACATTAGACGGTTACGAGCCAATTTATAATATTGACTTAAAAGCACATAAAATAGATACATTGATGTACGAAATGCGCCAAGATGACGAGGGTATGATATGGATGTCTTCACACAAGGGGATTTGGCGGCTTGACCCAGATAATTTGCACCTGCAACAATTTACTACCGAAGATGGCATTCTCTCTAATGAATTTAATGGCGGTGCCTCTGTGGTGTTGCAAGATGGTAGGATTGGCTACGGCATGCTCAAGGGCTTTGTGCTTTTTGCTCCTGAGGATAACCGCCCTAAAAAACCGCTGTTGGATCATGTCAATATTACCAGTGTGGACTTAATTTCTCGGCCAAATCAAAAAGCGGGTTTGAAGCAGTTTGAGCATATAGAATTAGAACATGACGATATTGGCTTAGAGGTGTCTTTCTCAGCAATGGCATTTAGCTATCAAGATAGGATCATCTATGAATACCAGATATCGGGTGGTCAAAAAATCCTGAGCCGCAATCAAAATCGAGTTGTTTTCCCTAAATTGAATCCCGGTGAGTACGCACTAAAAGTATGGGCAAAAGACCCCCTTACTGGCGACTATACGCCTCCTGCAAAATTGACGATAAAGGTTAATTATCCTGCGTGGCGCTCACCAGTTGCGATAGCGGGTTATGTGTTTTTAACGCTGATGCTATTGTCGCTTTGGAGTTATCGAAAATATCGCGTTGAGCAGCTTATCTTAGCTGCCCACAAAGCCACACAAGATCGTGAGGCTCGGCTAAAAATGGCACTTGAAGGAAGTAACTCAGGGGTATGGGAGTGGCATGCTGGGAGCACGTTAATTTATCAACCGAGACTTATCAATGAACTAGATTACGATCTTGAAAGTGTCGGACTTGACGATTATCTGCAAAAAATACATCCCGCAGATAGGGCAATGTTCAGACTACAGTGGCTAGAGTTTGTGACTACAAATAAAGGGTTTATCGATTGTACATACCGCCTAAAAGACAGCCAAGGGCAATGGCGATGGTATAAAGACTTTGGCAAAGTGCTGGAATGGGAAGATGGTAATCCCACTCAAGTAGCTGGAACTTATACTAACTTGACGCGTGAACGTTTATTTGAGGAGCGGGCAGCACTATTTGGCGCTGCATTTGAGCAAACTCGTGATTGGGTCATGATCCTAGACAAAAATTTACGTATTCAAGTATGCAATAGAGCGATGCAAAATGCTTTCAACTTGGAGTCAATCCCATCTTCTAGTACTGCCGTGAAACTTGGTGTATCGCGGCAAAAGCGCATAATGTATCTGCGAAAAACGATGGCTTTGGCTGTGCACCAACACATTAGCTCCGAAGAGGTTGTAACCCTACCAAATGGTGATGAACGTGATGTTTTAGTGAAAATATCTGCAGTAGCCAATAGCGAGGGGGAGTTACACAGCTATGTGGTGGTGTTAACTGATATTAGTCAACAAAAGCGCAGCGAAAAAGAACTATATCAATTAGCTAATTATGATTTACAAACTAACCTGCCCAACAAAGCGCTATTGATGGATAGAGTGCAACATGTGATTAAGCAATCTCAAGTTCACCCAACTCAACATGCTTTGCTGGTTATCAAGTTTAGCCGTTTGCAACACCTTCATGATATTTACGGTACAGATTTTGTGGCCGAATTATTACCCTTGCTGGCGAAAAAGCTACGTTGTTGTTTTCGTGAATTAGACAGCTTAGCCATTGGTCAAGACAAGTTGTTTTATGTATTGATGGAGGGATTAGATCACCCTGAACAGGTTCAGCAGTATGTGCAGTGCCTACTTCACTCTTTTGCCAACCCATTTAATGTGTCAGGTCAAAGTGTAGCAATGCAGCCTGTTATTGGAATTGCAATGTATCCTGATGATGCCTTAGATGCTTTTGCCCTGAGCCAAGCGGCAAAAGCAGCACTTGATCATGTGCTCATAAAACAAGTCTCAGCTTATCAATTCTTCCGTGAAGAAATGAACGGCAAAGTAAGGCGCTCACGGGAAGTCGAACAAGCATTGATGAACGCGCTAAAAAATAACCAGTTCAGTAATCACTACCAACCTATCGTCGATGTTCAAAGTGGCAAGTTGCTAGGTTTTGAGTCTTTGTTGCGTTGGCCTGACAATGATGAGTTTTGTGCCCAAGAATTTGCGTTAGCCGCTGAACAAACAGGTGTAGTGACAGAGCTTACACTACAGACACTATCGCGGGCGCTAATCGAGTTGAGACACTGGCAAACCATACAACCAGATGTATATGTATCTGTTAACTTATCTGCGATTAACTTTGACTATGAAGGGCTCGTTGAAGAGATAGCAAGCCTGTTGCAGCGCAGTAAAGTGGACGGGAGATATGTGACGTTTGAAATTACAGAAACCGCGATGCTGAGCAACATTGAAAGTGCAGTAGAAGTTATGAAGGCGCTCAAGTCACTGGGTTGCAGCATTTATATGGATGATTTCGGCACTGGATATGCCTCATTGACTTACTTGCAGCAGTTGCCACTTGATGCAATAAAAATAGATAAGCAGTTTATTGAGCAAATTTCAGAGCAACCAGAGAGTTATTTAATTGTTCGCTCGTGTGTGAATCTAGCCCATGGGTTAGGGCTTTTGTGTGTTGCTGAAGGTGTAGAGAGCGATGTTCAACTGCAAAGAATAACAGCAGAGCATGTTGATCACTATCAGGGATACCGATATAGTCCCGCGGTAGCTGGCGAGCAAGTGGCTGAGATGCTAAAAATGCAGCAGCGGCTATAGCCGCTTGCCGCAATGACGACAATACATGTGATGCACACGTTGGCTTGCCATTAGTTTAATGGCTTGGTTGGCTTCTAGCTGGCTCAGCCCTAATTCAAGTCTTAACGCTTCTAGGTGTTCTTTTTCATTCTTATCAACCTCACCATCCACTAAAGCATGTAGCACAGCCTCATGAAAGGCATCTCTGCGCTTTCGCATCTGATCTGCAAAGCTTGATGCCAACAACCCTGTGGGGATCGCCACCATTCCCATACTGAGTAAGGTGATCACACCACCAAAAAATTGTCCTAATGGGGTTATAGGGACAACATCACCATAACCTACAGTGGTGAGTGTCGCCATCGCCCACCACATTGACTTGGGAATTGAGCCAAACTTATCCGGCTGGACATCATGCTCAATTAAATAAATACCGCAAGAAGCCATAATGAGCACAACACTCATAATAAAAAATGCTGCTAACAAAGAACTAGACTCTTCTTTAAATGCTGCGAGTAATAGTTGCATTGCTCTTGAGTAACGCGTGAGTTTAAAAATTCTCAGTAAGCGGATCACCCTTAAAAAACGCAAATCAAAGGCAATAAATGCCATTAAAATAGTGGGTAATATTGCGATTAGATCGATCAGCGCAAGAGGTGATACTAAATACTTAAGGCGCTTTTTCCAGTTTGGTAAATCAAGGTGGCGATAGTCGAGTTTATCTACACAGCACCATAGCCTGAGCAGATATTCCACTGCGAATATGGCAACGCTGACAAGCTCCAGGGTGAGAAAGTAATAATGATATGCCTTCGCTAAGTCTCGCTCAGATTCAAGTACAATCGCGACAACATTCGTAAGAATGAGAGTAATAAGAAATATATCAACCGCGCGACCAACTTTGCGATATTTACCTGTTGCTTCTAAAACCGCAGCGGTTTTTTCTCTGATGTGAAGTTGCATCAAAATGCTAGCTCTCCAAACCCTATTTGATACCAATTTGACTTAATA
>NZ_RCSQ01000060.1:0-37060 GCF_004103255.1 Pseudoalteromonas sp. PS5 | reverse complement strand
AATTTTGTCGATAACCCCGCTACCGCATCCTGCTATCGCCAAGGTACCTACATCCTTGTAGGCAAGGCAAAAATTTTGCTATTTAGTTGTTCTAAATAAGAAATTTTTAACGCGGTTACCGTCAGATTTACTCCTTCAAATTGAGCAAGTATTAAGTCAAATTGGTATAAGACATTGTGTGCGATTCATCGCCCACCACTGCAATACTGGTATTATTGTACTGCGCTTTGTTAAGTGATTTTATTTCTTTGAAATAAATAGTTCTCTGCTTTTGAGGCCCTGCTTACCAACCAAAGGCGCCATTAGCTTGCGAGTTAGCCACTTTGCCGCCCTGCGTACCGTAAGGTCTTCATAATCATGAGCAGCAATTGCCAATAGCATACTACCTGGTATCGTATCAGGTTCCCGACCAACTGCAATAAAACCATATTCAGCAATATACTTATACGCTGCTTTTGGCTTGATTGGATTACCATCTGCATCAAATTCTAATTCGACTGCAAACCCGAGTTCTGCAAGCAGTTGTAGTTCAAAACTGCGCAATATTGGTTCAACATCGTCATCTTCGGCCAGACGAGTAAGATGAAGCTGATACAGCTCAAAAATTTGCTCTAAAGGTTCGTTTGTTGGCACAACTCGTTGTGTCAATTCGTTAAGGTACAAACCACAATAAAGCTGACGGCCAAGTAACTGTATTTGATTATCAGTAGGTTCAAATCGATTTACGTACTTGAAGTCATATTTACCGGCATATTGCAGCAATAGTAGGGAAAAAGGTCGCAGTTGAGCGTTATGTTTGAGGGCTTGCTTGCCCTTGACGCGGGCAAGCATTTTGAGTTGTCCAACACCTTCGACAAGCACATCAAGCAGCACCTGAGAATCGCTATAAGGTCTGCGATGCAACAGGTAAGCCTGCCGAAAGTCGCTGTCCAATCAGTCTTCTCCGTATCCTAAGCTACGAAGAGCACGTTCGTCATCTGCCCAGCCAGATTTTACTTTAACCCAGCATTCTAGATAAACTTTATTATCAAGCATGTTTTCAAGATCTTTACGCGCTTCGCGACCAATGACTTTTAGCTTCTCGCCTTTATTTCCTATGACCATACGTTTTTGCGACTCTCGCTCAACTAAGATCAAGGCATTGATCTGCCAAACTCCGTTGTCCTGCCACTTAAACTGTTCGATTTCTACGGTAACGGAGTACGGTAGCTCATCGCCCATAAAGCGCATTAACTTCTCACGCACAATTTCCGCCGCTAAGAAACGCATAGAGCGGTCTGTCACATAATCTTCTGGGAAATAAAACTCACACGCAGGTAGGCGTTTGTGTACTTCCTCTTTGATCATGTCAACGTTCTTACCTTGCTTAGCCGAAATTGGAACTATGCCGATAAAATCGCCCTGCTCACTCAGCCATTGAATATGCGGCATCAACAAGTCTTTATCTTTGACTTGGTCGGTTTTGTTCATGATAACCAAAATTGGACGACCACTGTCTTTTATCTTAGTTAGCACCATCTCATCATCAGCTGTCCAGTGCGTCCCTTCAACAACAAACAATACCAGCTCTACGTCACCGATAGAGCTTGAAGCGGCTCGGTTCATCAAACGGTTAATGGCGCGTTTCTCTTCAATATGAAGTCCAGGAGTGTCAACATACACCGCTTGATAGTTACCCTCAGTGTGGATCCCCATAATGCGGTGGCGTGTCGTTTGTGGTTTGCGTGAGGTAATACTTACCTTTTGCTCGACCAACTTATTTAATAGTGTCGATTTACCTACGTTAGGTCTACCGACTATGGCAATCATGCCGCAATGCGTATCAAGCGTCATTCTTTAAAATCTTTAGCGCTTTTTCGGCAGCTTTTTGCTCAGCTTTGCGTCGCGAGCTGCCTACTGAAATTATACTTTCCATCCCTTCCACTATACATTCAACCGTGAATGTTTGGTTATGAGCTTGCCCTTTTGTATCAATGACAGTGTAACCTGGCAGTGGCAATTTGCGTGCCTGAAGATACTCTTGAAGCAATGTCTTTGGATCTTTTTGATTGTGGCCTGGCGAAATAGCAGTCAGTCTTGACTCATACCAATTTAACACCAAGTTTTGGCATACCTCGATATCTGAATCAAGAAATACCGCGCCGATGATTGCTTCTACTGCATCTGCAAGTGTCGATTCTCGACGGAAGCCACCACTTTTCAGCTCGCCTGGACCTAAACGTAAGTAGTCTCCAAGCGCAAACTCCACTCCGAATTCAGCTAAGGTTTGGCCACGAACCAGTGTTGAGCGCATGCGGCTTAAATCACCTTCACGCGCTTTAGGAAATTTGTGATACAACGCATTGGCGATCACAAAGCTTAAAATAGAGTCACCCAAAAATTCTAGACGCTCGTTGTGCTGGCCTTTGTGACTGCGATGCGTCAAAGCCTGCTCAAGCAGCGCCTTATCAGAGAAGTTGTACCCTATTTTATTATAAAGTTCTTCTACATTTCTTTTCATTGTTACTGAATACTACCTAGGCGTTCAAAACGAACACCAGTTGGAACCCACCCTGGCAAAATACTGTCTGGGCCATTATCAAAGTCAAAGCTTAGCCAAATAAATACCGCTCGGCCAACCAGATTTTCGTCTGGTACAAAGCCCCACATACGACTATCTTGGCTATTATTACGGTTATCTCCCATCGCAAAATAACTGCCCTCAGGCACTACCCACTCATCGCGGCGAGTACCAGGTTGCTGATAGTAGCGATCTGTGAGCTCTAATACTTCAGGGTTAATTAAAATATCATGCTCTACATTAGGCAAATGCTCAGTTAAACGCACTAACTGCATTGGCCCTTGTTTAAATTCGTCGCGGTTAACAATATCGACATCAATCTTATTGTACTCACCACACGTTAGGCCATTGACTTCACTTTGTCCTTCATCACACTTTGGCTTTATGTAAAGCTGGCGATTGCGATAAACTATATGATCGCCGGGTAAACCAACGATACGTTTAATAAAATCAATACGTTCGTCTAGCGGAAACTTAAACACAGCAATATCACCACGCTCAGGTGTACCAGTTTCGATGAGTTTGCTACGCCATACCGGATCTTTTATTCCGTATGCGTACTTTTCCACCAAAATAAAATCACCATCAACAAAGTTGGCATCATCGAACCTGACGGGATTTGAAACGGCTCAAATATAAACGAACGAAAAATTGTTATCGCTGCAATCATCGGGAAGATTGATTTTGCATTTTCAACAATGGCAGGTTCAGGTGCAATCTCTGCAATGACGTCGTCATCTAACTGTGTGTCAGACGCACCTTGCGCGATAGCAAGCCTAGCTTGTCTTTTTGGCGCGTACACCAAATGATCGATCAACCAAATAAGGCCTGAACCGACCGTGAGTAGCACCAATAAAATTGAAAAATAACCTGCCATTTGTATTTCCTGTTACTTGCCTACTTTCAATATTGCTAAGAATGCGTCTTGTGGCACTTCAACGTTACCAAGTTGCTTCATACGCTTCTTACCTTCTTTTTGCTTTTGCAGAAGTTTTTTCTTACGACTGACGTCACCACCATAACATTTAGCGATTACGTTTTTACGTAGCTGTTTAACGGTACTACGAGCAATGACGTGGTTACCAATTGCAGCTTGAATTGCAATATCAAACATCTGGCGAGGGATTAATTCTCTTAGCGCTTCAGCAAGCTGACGACCTCGGCTTTGCGAGCCATCACGGTGTACAATGATTGCAAGCGCATCAACGCGGTCGCCGTTAATAAGAATATCTACACGTACCATGTCTGATGCTTCAAAGCGCTTGAAGTTGTAATCCAACGATGCAAAACCACGGCTGGTAGATTTTAGCTTATCGAAGAAATCCATCACGACTTCTGACATTGGCAATTCGTAGGTTACCGCTACTTGCTTACCATGGTAACTCATCTTGGTTTGCACGCCACGCTTCTCAACACATAACGTAATTACATTACCCAAGTACTCTTGAGGAACTAAGATATTCGCTTCAACGATAGGCTCACGGATCTCAATAATATCATTAACTGGAGGCAAATCTGATGGGTTATCAATTTTTACCACACCGTGCTTAGTTTCTACTTCATAGATTACCGTCGGCGCTGTGGTGATAAGATCCATGTCATATTCACGCTCTAGACGCTCTTGGATGATTTCCATATGAAGCATACCAAGGAATCCACAACGGAAACCAAAACCTAACGCCGTCGAGTTTTCAGGTTCGAAGAATAGCGACGCATCGTTTAGGCTTAGTTTGTTCAGTGCATCACGGAAGTTTTCGTAATCATCTGAAGAGATAGGGAACATACCAGCATAAACTTGCGGTTTTACCTTCTGGAAACCAGGTAAACGCTCTGTCGCTGAATCACGAGCCATGGTAATAGTATCACCAACTGGTGCACCATGAATGTCTTTGATACCTGCGATAACAAAACCAACCTCACCCGTTTTTAATACTCCGGTATTGGTCTGCTTTGGTGTAAAGATACCGACCTTGTCTACTTGGTGAGCTTGCTCAGTAGACATAATCTTGATCTTTTCACCCGCTCTTAACTCACCATTTTTTATACGTACTAATGATACAACACCTTGGTATGGGTCAAACCACGAATCAATAATCAGGGCTTGTAAAGGCGCGTCAATATCCCCCTCTGGCGGTGGAATATCGCGCACAATGACTTCAAGCACTTCATCGATACCGATACCGGTTTTAGCACTACAACGAACGGCTTCTAATGCTTCAATACCAACAATATCTTCAATTTCTTCGGCTACGCGAAGTGGATCAGCTTGTGGTAAGTCAATTTTGTTCAAGACCGGGATCACTTCCAAGTCCATTTCAATCGCTGTATAACAGTTAGCGAGTGTTTGTGCTTCTACACCCTGACCAGCATCAACTACAAGTAGAGCACCTTCACACGCTGCTAAAGAACGTGACACCTCATAGGTAAAGTCAACGTGTCCAGGTGTGTCGATAAAGTTAAGCTGGTAAGTTTCACCATCTTTGGCTTTATAATTAAGCGTCACACTTTGCGCTTTAATGGTAATGCCGCGCTCACGTTCGATGTCCATCGAATCCAGTACCTGCTGCTGCATTTCGCGGTCTGTTAAACCTCCACAAACTTGGATTAAGCGGTCTGATAACGTCGATTTTCCATGGTCAATGTGGGCAATAATAGAAAAGTTACGGATATGCTTCATATACTGGATTCAATACTTCTGTTAGTCACAAATAGAGATTAAGGTCTCGATTTTACATTTTATTTAGTACAATCACCATCTATTTGCGTTATTGCTAGACTAATTGGGTAAATTTTTATCACTTTTACCTGATGTTTCAATGAGTCCCCCTTCATTTTGGCTAAAAAGAAACCAACCGAGGCACTTAAAAATGCACTTACAATTTGTAAGGGTTCACTGAGGTTAAGGACAAGCGCAGTAAAAAACATCGCAATGAAGGCAAAAAATAGCGGCAACATGTAAACGTAAAAGGCGTGCCTAACCACATTAGAGTCGTCAAGTGCCAGTTTAATTTTTTGTCCGACAGCAACAGAAGACTCTGGTAGTTCAATAGGAAATTGCTTCTTATGCGTGCCGAAAAGCTTAGCAAATACTTGTGACCCACACTTACCATTACAGCCTTCGCAAGCGGGCTTTGGTTCAGCCTCGAGGTATACAGTTGCCCCCTTAATGGCTGCAACTGTCAATGTTTGTTCAATCATAAAGGTCTTTTTACAGACTCAGCTATTGCCTTCGCGGTCATTGCAGGAATATTTCCCACTACAGATACATCAAACGCGCCAGTATTGTGAACGTATACTGTAGTTGCCCCTGATGACAGTGCACCGCTTGGGCGCTGGCCTGGTAATGGGCGCTGCACGAACACCGATATATCTACTAAACCATCTGAAAACAAATAGTAGTCTGCTAACTCATTATTCAAATCTAATTTATGTCTATCAGATTTTAACAGCTCAAAGCCTTGAGGCAACCATCCAATTTGCCAGTTACTTTTGGCACCACTATCAATTGTTTGTAACAGTCCAGAGATCGGCGCTGGAAATTGCTTTTTTGATAGCTCAAGTAATTGTTCTGTAGGGCTCTCAGTGACACTTATGTGGGTAAGTTGGAGTTGCTCTAGCAATTCCCCTTGTTGATTAACATAGGCAGACTTAAGTAGCAAAGAAGACTCTGTATCAATCCAAAGCCAATAGTTGTATTTTGAATCATCTTTTGCTTCGAGCCTAACCAATTGCGCTGGTCTATCAACGATACGCCCTTTTCCGCCTAAAACAAAATCATAGCTGTCTTTCAAACTATCGATATTCTTGAATAGCACTTCAGGTATGGGGCCTGCTATAGAATCTGTTTGAATAGTATAGGGGTCAGATTTAGGCTCAAAGTAAGTTACTTTGTCGCCAATGCGAACCATTTCAAGCCCTGCGCCATTGAGCAAACTCAATAATTCAAGCTCGGTTCCACCTAAATTGCCATGCAGCCAGCGATATGGCTCCATTGACTTACCTTTGACCACAACAAATGAGGCATCAAAGTTGCGATGATGCACAGCATTTGCCATATCCTTTAACAGCTGTTTGGCTGAGATATTCTCATTTGCCCACAGCCAACTAGAGAAAAATACACTTAATACAACTACCAGTGCTCTCATTTATTGCTCTTTTTCCTCTTGTTTGATCTGCGTCTCTTCACCCGTCTGTTGCAGTGCATAAGCCATCCGAGACTGTCTTTGATGTTCAAGCACCAACGCGCCAATTCTTTGTTGCTGCAGCTCACGGATCCCTTTCGCTGCTGACTCAAGGGCAGGCTCAGTAGATAAACTTACTGGTGATACACCACCAGCAAAGGGGGTTGATTGTAATTGTAAAGTATCATTAACCGGCTGCGCTGGATCACTACTCATGGTGTTAACGCCTAATATGGCGAATAACGAAACGCTCGCAGCAATGGCAACTTGGGCAAAAGGCTTACGCCAAGCGCTTAATTCAACTACATTACTTTTTGTCGCAGGCGTTTCCTGCTGTGGTACTGAAACACTGTGTACTGCTTCATTCTCCAGCGCGATTGCAAAGCTTTTTGTTATATCAATACAAGGTGCTTCTTGTTTGTCGCTGCGCATTACATCGCCAATTAGCGCGTACCGTGCAAATTTTTGCTCATCTAGGCGAGCTTCCGATCCCGCATTGAGTGGCAGCTCACCGTCAAAAATTTCCGATGTTGTTAGCTCTTCAGCCACTTTATTTTCAGCTTGTGCCATATTTAAGACTCACCTATTAATGGGTTCAAATTGTTATCTATCGCTTCCCTTGCGCGAAAAATTCTAGAACGGACAGTCCCAACTGGGCAGTCCATAACAACAGCGATTTCTTCATAGCTCATTCCCTCAATCTCACGCAACGTAATTGCGGTTTTCAAATCATCGGGTAAACGGTCTATCGTTTTAAATATCACTGCTTTTACTTCATCACTTAGTAGCAAGTTTTCAGGTGATGCGTTTGACCTTAGCTGATCAGCACCATCATAAAACTCTGCTTCTTCTGCATCTACGTCATTGGCAGGTGGTTTTCTGCCTTGCGCTACTAAATAATTTTTTGAACAGTTAACCGCGATTCTATACAGCCAAGTATAAAATGCGCTTTCTCCCCTAAAGTTAGGTAACGCTCGATAAGCTTTAATGAACGTTTCCTGTGCCACATCAGCCACATCGCCTTGATTTGCTACATAACGAGAAATCAGCGCTGCAACTTTATTTTGATATTTAGCAACTAACAGGTTGAATGCGTTTTTATCTCCCTGTTGAACGCGTTTAACTATATTTAGATCTAAATCCTGCTCGCTCATTCGAGCCGGTACTCCTCTTTGTATTTTTCTAAATCGTAACTAGTTGCCATCATTTACAGCTACTCTGACTTAGTACCGAATAAAAAGTTCTGTTTTTTTGTATTTTTTTTTAAAATAAACGAATTCATCCATCTTTGCGTACTAATTCACGGCAGCTTTTTAGCGCTAACGCGTAAGCTATCTCACAAAAAGTTCTAAATGATTCTCATTAAACGGAACAAACTCTCTGCCTTCTATGATAGCAGATGTGATATAAATAACAGAATTAAACGTAAAAACAGTTAAGATCTTCGAATATGAAAAATACGACTCACCATAGTACCGATGTTGTTATTATCGGTAGCGGCGCAGCTGGCCTCTCGCTCGCTTTATCCCTAGCGAATCACTGTCAAGTCACAGTGATTAGCAAAGGTGCTTTAAAAGAAGGTTCTACGCTATATGCTCAAGGCGGTATTGCTGCGGTATTTGATAAGAAAAACGATAGTATTGAGTCTCATGTCGAAGACACCCTTGCGGCAGGTGCGGGCTTATGTGATCGCGAAGCGGTACACTACACAGCCTCTAATGCAAGAAATTGCCTTAACTGGTTAATAGAACAGGGCGTTCCGTTTGATATGGAAGTCGACAGCAAAGGAAAAGAGCGATTTCATCTCACTCGAGAAGGTGGCCACAGTCACCGCCGAATTTTGCACGCCGCCGATGCCACTGGCAAAGCTGTGCAAACCACCTTAATTAGCCAAGTACAACTACACCCAAGAATTAAAATATTAGAACAGTATAATGCGATTGATTTAGTCCAAGACAAAACCGCAAACCCAAGCTTTATAAAAGGAGTTTACGTTTACAACCGTAAAGCGGATCGGGTCGAAAGTATTACAGCTAAGTTTGTCGCTTTAGCCACCGGTGGCGCGAGTAAAGTCTATCTATATACCTCAAACCCCGACGTGTCATCCGGTGATGGCATCGCGATGGCGTGGCGCGCGGGTTGTAAAGTCGCCAATATGGAGTTTAATCAATTCCATCCAACGAGCTTATACCATCCAGAACTACAAAACTTTTTGATCACAGAAGCCATGCGTGGTGAAGGTGCACTGTTAAAACGTCCCGACGGTACACGCTTTATGCCAGACTTTGACGAACGTGAAGAATTGGCACCTCGAGATGTAGTTGCTCGTGCAATCGATTATGAAATGAAGCGGTTGGGCGCGAATTGCGTGTATCTCGACATTTCTCACAAAGACAAAGAGTTTATAATTGAACACTTCCCTACTATCTACGCTAAATGTCTAAGTGTAGGGTTGGACATTACCAAAGAGCCGATACCCGTTGTTCCAGCTGCACATTACACCTGCGGAGGAGTAATGACTGACTTTAACGGCCGAACCGATATAGACAATTTATATGCCATTGGTGAGGTTGCGTATACAGGTCTTCATGGAGCAAATCGCATGGCAAGTAACTCGCTCCTTGAGTGCATCGTCTTCGCACATGCAGCGGCCAAAGATATTTTGGCAAAAATAAACGACAGCAAAGCGCCTGCTCTTCTCCCTGACTGGGACGAAAGCCGCGTCAGTAACTCTGATGAGGAAGTGGTGATCACCCATAATTGGCACGAATTAAGACTATTTATGTGGGATTATGTAGGGATTGTGCGCTCTACAAAACGGCTAGAACGTGCCTTGCGACGCGTCGAATTATTGCAACAGGAAATACACGATTATTATGCTAACTTCCGAGTAAGCAATAACCTATTAGAACTGCGCAACTTGGTGCAAGTCGCTGAGCTAATTATCCGCAGCGCATTAGAGCGCAAAGAGAGCAGAGGGCTGCATTACACCCTAGACTTTCCAGATATGACCGACAACCCATCACCGACTATATTATCACCAGAAAAATAGCCTAAGATTTGGCTAGTAGTTTTGTAGTGGAGGCGCTACTACCCTTCCACTACACTTCCTGATATAGCAAACGTGTACTAAGAATAGTTTGCTTTGGCTCCCTCCTACCACCTTAGTATCTGTACCCTTTAGGCAACGCGACGTTACGTACCAATAGCTGGATAACTATTGGTAGTGGAGCCTCGAAATAAACTACTTAATAAGGATAATTGGTATAAGAAAGGGATTAACATGCGAAGTTCAGGTTACCTAGCATTTAGCATAAGACGGCAAAGCAGTCTCCAATCCGACTCTCGAACGGCGTCACGTCTGATAAACACCCGCTGTTTTAGATGATGTTCATCCTGTAACTTGAGCTCAATTTGAATGTCAAACCAGATTGTTGCGGCCATTAACCGCCCAGCCACATTCATCGTTAGTGATTGTACCTCTATATAGTTTTTTTCTGGCAGCAACAACAAAGTTCCACAGGTTGGCGTGAGAGCTTGATACTGTCTCCAGCACCAATAACTGAGCACAAAACATACTGGTGTGATGAACCACCAAAGCAGAGGGAATAACAATAAAAATAGGAATGTGAGGCACAACGCTAGAACCACAAAGAACTTGTGGCTCTGTTGGTTATACTGAAATTCGACTCTAGACGCGGATCCGACCAAGGATAAATGTAACCATACTTTTTAGCTCTGGATCGGGACATACTTCATGACCCATAAACCAAGCGAACAAATCTGGATCTTCACAGGTAACTAAGCGCTGAAATACATATTTACCCTCGTCAGACAACGCATCATATGCCTCATCAACAAACGGCCCTAAAATAACGTCTAACTCTAACATGCCACGACGGCAAGCCCATTTAACTCGAGCTTTTGGCAGCAACTCAACCATAAACTGATTAACCCCTCATAAACTAATGATAAAATTATACCCACTCTACTGTGCTTATGCCATAAAACTTATAGAAATGGCGCCTTGAAATCGACACTCCCTATCTCCACTTCAGTTTTTACGATAACATTACGAAAACACTTTTATACGGATCAACATTATGTCTATTGCTCGTGCTTTTAAGCTACCGCTTCGGATTATTCGCATTTCAGGTCAAGATAAACTGAGCTACTTGCACGGTCAGGTTACCCAAGACATTAACCTTATCAAAGACGACAACTTCATGTGGTCAGGGCATTGCAGCCCAAAAGGTAAATTATGGGCGGTATCTCGTATCACCCGCTTTGAAGATGAATACTTGATGATAGCAAGTGAAGCCGAGGCAGAGACTTCTCTACGTGAGCTGAAAAAGTATGGTGTCTTCGCTAAGGTTGAAATCGACTTCGCTGAATGTGAAGCCTATGGCCTGCTCGTTGAAGACAGCCAGACCATAAAAGACGCATTTGACGTTAATTTAGATACAAACGCAACAGCATTTGACGTCGAAAACGGTAAGTTACTCAAGCTTGATGCACACCGCTTTATCCTCCTTTCATTTAACAATGCAGGTATACCTGCATCGCTGTCTCTGGAGGCTGACTCTACCCCGTTTATTACAAGCAGTATTCTCGCGGGCGAGCCTGCTCTGAGCTCTGAACACCTTGACGAATTTGTACCACAAATGGTTAATCTCCAAGCTTTAGATGGGATCAGCTTTAAAAAAGGTTGCTATACTGGTCAAGAGACAGTGGCACGCATGCGCTATCTCGGAAAGAATAAGCGTGCAATGTACATTGTTAGCGGAAGTGCGAGTCAACACATCGAAGAAACAGATATCGAGCTACAAATTGAAGATAACTGGCGTCGTGGTGGCAAAATAATCCATCAGACCTTTGACGGCAATACTAACCAGTTTTATGCGTTAGCAGTGATGCCTAATGACACGCCTGCGCATGCAACACTAAGAGCAAAAAATTCACCTGAGGTAGACCTTACCATTCAACCTCTACCCTATTCTTTAGAAGACAACTAACGGGATCTTATATGATTATTGGCCCTAACTCAGTAGTAACTATTCACTACTCAGTTCAAGACAAAGACAACAATACAATTGATAGTACATTTGATGATGAGCCAGTGGTGGCCATGCTTGGCTCTGGTTACTTGATCCCAGGTTTAGACGATGCACTGCAAGGTAAACAATCAGGCGACACCTTTAGTGTCACGATTGAACCTCAAGAAGGCTACGGTGAGCGCTATGATGAGTTAACACAAGCTGTACCTAAGTCCATGTTTGAAGGAATGGAAATTGAAGTCGGGATGCAGTTCAGAGCAACAACAGATGAAGGCGATCAAGTCGTTGTTATCATCGGGATTGAAGATGAAGAAGTCATTGTTGATGCCAATCACCCGCTTTCAGGGATCACACTAAACTTCGACGTAGAGGTCATTGAAGTACGCGAAGCTACAGCAGCTGAGGTTGCACACGGCCATGTACATGGTGAAGGTGGCTGTGGTCACGACCACTGATCTGCATCAAGCAATCAGAGTACTGAAGTGAACGAAAAAGCGCTGACTATTCAGCGCTTTGTTTGTTAATCAATTTACTTTCCATCGCAGCTACCAACTTTGTTTTATCATTAGTACCAACACGATACTTAGTGCCATCTTTCATGACCACCTCAAGTGCATCAAACCCCGCCACAGTATAGACCCAACCATCGGTGCTGATCCGCATGCCTAAGCCATGGCGTAATGAATTCTTCACAGGTTGTACGTAATCAATATCATCAAATTTCAGCGTAATTTTGGCAACCGATGGACCAAACCACCAGCT
Source organism: Pseudoalteromonas sp. PS5 (assembly GCF_004103255.1). Classification (NCBI taxonomy): domain Bacteria; kingdom Pseudomonadati; phylum Pseudomonadota; class Gammaproteobacteria; order Alteromonadales; family Pseudoalteromonadaceae; genus Pseudoalteromonas; species Pseudoalteromonas sp. PS5. Next base: position 24,500 of record NZ_RCSQ01000060.1, on the reverse strand, counting down.
CAACGTTTGTTGCTGTTGGTTAACCTCAACCGTTAACCCATAAAAAATAAAGGCAACTATCGCGAGGATCACCAAAAATCCAACAAAAGCTATATTTGTGCCCGTAAGGTAGATTGCTAATGTGGTAAAACTTGCGATAAACGCCAGCAAAAGCCAAATGACCCATGCAAATTGTGTATTTCTATACATTTCTAGTCTTCTTTAATTAAAGCTGTAAACCAATGTCGCACCGAGCTCAGTATCCACTTTCTCTTTGTCGTCTTCAGGTTTTGAGTTATAGCGGTAGATAAATGCAAACTTCAACGCAATACCACCTAAAACTTGAGTAACAAGTGCTGATTCAGCAAACAGCCGAGAGTTTAGTCCTGATAAAGATTGCTCGTAGCTCACATCCTGATTAAAGCGAGTGCGCTTTGATACGTTTCTCTCCCACTGTAACGCCATCCGTAACAACTGACCTTTTTCTGTTCTTTTCTCATCGGGTTCCAATGCTATTTCATTATCTACCCGTGAAATAGACATACCAGGGCCTATATCTATATCAACTGTATTTTTCTTTCCCTCAAACATACGGCTACCATAGCCAAGGGCAACTGTTGAGGTGTATTCTTTGCCGTTAAACCTGTCCCGCTCATAGTCTCCATAAACGAAGAATGACGATTTATCATTGCCAAGCTTGTAATTCCCTTGCGCTGAGCCAAAGTAACGAGAGGCAGAGACATCCTCGACTCCCGTTTCAGTATCTTTTTCACGCCGATACAAGCCATCAAATTTATACTGATTACGCCACGTGGGTAAGTCTTGGTACAGATTACTTTTTAGTTTAAATGAGGTATTTTGCGTATTGCCTTTGTTAACAATAAATCCAAACTCAACATCTCCATAAAGCATTTCACCCTGATGTTTTGTGTGTATCTCATCATCAGGCATATTGCCATACTCATGAAAGTCTTCAAATGGATCCGTAGCCTCACTTGGCGACGATAACAGAACAATGACCAAAAAAATTATAAATCTATATAATGTCACGCGTAACTACTTTTGACTCACTGCTTCCAAATAATATGACAAAAAGGTGCGTCTAAATCTCTGCTGATGAGGATCTTCGCATACACCTGATCAGAATCGTCAAACTCAATACCCACCAGTACTTGAACAAAGTGTTCAGGCTCGGCTTCTTGTTCGTATGTAGTGACACTGGACCAGCTTTCGTCCGGCTCACTCTCCTCAATAAACCCCCGTGCTTCACGGTGTTCATTAAACGTTTCTATATCATGTTCTTCCAAGTTATCTGGTGCTAACTCAAGGAAAATGTCATATGCTTGGTGGGTTACTTCTTCGATTGTACAAAGTCTTGCTGTCATGGGGCTAGCCTGTGGCTTTTACATTAGCGCAATAATAGCAAAATGTGCAAAAACATAAATATCCCGTCGCGATAATCAAACATAAATTAGCGCTAAGTGGTGAAGAAATATCACGAACAGTTGGATCTCAAGACGCTTTTAAGTTATTACTCTAAAAACAGCGCTTCATAACATAATAAAAGACAGGGACATTTCACTATGATTTCATACACTGAGACCAATAATATCGCTTATGTCACTTTATCTCGTCCCGAGAAACAAAATGCACTATCAGTAGATATGTTTGTTGGTTTAGACAATGCAATAAAAACTATTTCAAAAAACAAAGCTATCCGTGCGGTTGTGATCCAAGGTGAAGGCGCACACTTTTGTGCAGGTCTCGATGTCAAAAGTATATTAAAGAAGCCGACAGGGATTTTAAAATTATTAAGAAAATGGCTCCCAGGAAATGCGAACTTAGTACAACGAGTTGTCCTCGGTTGGCAATCGTTGCCTGTTCCTGTTATTGCTCGCATCACAGGAAATTGCTTAGGGGGAGGCTGTCATATTGCCCTTGGTGCAGATATTCGTCTCGCTGACAACAGCGCCCAGTTCGCTATTATGGAGGCAAAGTGGGGATTGTGCCCTGACATGGGCGCAAGCTTATTATTGCCAGCTAGTATGAATAAAGACAAAGCATTAATGATGACCATACACGCACAGCGAATAGATGCACAAAGCGCATTAAAAGATGGCTTAATCACAGAACTATGTGATGACATAGATACGAGACTAGACCAACTACTGTGCCAATTCAGCAACCGCTCGCCTGACGCCATTGCTGCAATAAAGAAAGTATATAATCAAGCCTACAATCAGCCATCTAGGAAATTACTGTGGCTTGAAACTTGGTCACAAATTAAATTACTGGTCGCCAACAACACTAAAATAGCAATGAGCAACGCCTCATCAACAGAGCAGCAGCCTTATCAACCGCGCAAAAAGTGGTAAGTCCAAGCAGTGTCCAAAAGTATGATAGCTTGCACAACCAAAATACGTAAAATAAAGACTTCACAATCACTTGGGAGCATGAAGTACTGATGCAAAGGTTGCAGTTCATCATTAAATTTTCATTCGGCTTTGCTATTATTCTAGGATGCTTATTGGGTGCCAAATGGATCGTTATGCTGAGCGAGATTAAGCTACCAGCGGCACTACTTGGAATGGGTTTATTGGTCATATTGTTATTTCTTGGCGTGGTAAAACCTGAGTGGATAGCACCTGCGGCCAACCCCATTTTGAAGTACATGGCGTTATTTTTCATTCCTGCCGGTGTTGGTGTTGTTGAGCATATTGACTTATTTCAGTCCCAATGGGTAATGCTGGCATTACTACTTACTATCGTGCCGACTCTCATATTGACGTCGTTAAGTCCTATCGTTAAACGTATTAAGTTCCGTGATTAATATACTGATTTACTCAACACTCACCGTCGTATTGTTTGTCACAATGCGGGCGCTATATCAACGTTTCCCTATAACATTGTTCAACCCCGTATTGCTGTGTATTTTGACTATCTCCACTTTTTTATTACTCACTCAGTTTGAGTATAAAACTTATCAGCAAGGTACGTTGCCAATTCACTATTTACTTGAACCGGCAGTGGTTGCCCTTGCTTTTCCGCTATTTAAACAATTTCACCAAATTAAGCCGGTATTTTTTGCATTGTGCTTTACCAGTTGGCTTGGCGTTTCTTTATCAACCTTAAGTGCTTTTTTGATTTGTAATATGTTTGCATCAGATGACGCTATTGCAGCTTCAATGGCGGCATTATCTGTCACCACACCAATTACATTATTGATAAGCGATTTTCTTGGTGGGATCCCTGCTGTAGCGGCAATTATGGTGATCCTTATTGGCGTTTTTGGCGGCGTTTTTGGATTGCATATATTGCACCTTTGCAACGTACACTCCATGCAAGCGAAAGGTATTGCGTTGGGCATCGCTTGTCATGCAATTGGTACCAGTGCGGCAATGGAACATCACCCAGTAGCAGGCGCATTTTCATCCGCAGCAATGACAATTACTGCCGTGATCACAGCATTATGGGTTCCTGTATTTTATAATTTGCTAGATAGCGTAAACTTTGGATGAGATGGTAAGTAAATAAGCTTTGTCTATCGAGTATTCAGCTCAGCGTAAAAGCCAACCGTCAGAAAATCAATTAACCAACAAATATGAGAAAGTATCGTGATTAATCAAGAGATTGAACAAATTGAGCGCTATTACAACATCATTCGTGAATACTTGGTGACTTACAGCTTCCAATTACTCGCCGCCATCGCTATTTTTCTGCTTGGTTTGTGGCTCTCTAAAAAGCTCTCGAAAGCCACCGAAAAGTTGATGCTGAAGCACAGCATCGATCCTGCACTTACCAACTTTGTGGGCAATGTTATCAAAGTCTTGATAATCGCCATGTTCGTAGTAATTTCTCTTGGTAAAATAGGGATTAGTATCACTCCTTTTGTCGCTGCCATCGGTGCGGCTTCCTTGGGTGCTGGTCTGGCGCTACAAGGGATGTTAGCAAACTACGGTGCTGGACTTGCTATTATCGCTACACGCCCTTTTGTCATCGGTGATACCATCAGCATTAAGGGGGTGAGCGGACAGGTCAAAATGATAGAGCTTGGACATACTACCCTGATCAATGAAGACAACGTTGAGATCACGATTCCAAATAAACATATTGTGGGGGAAATATTACACAACTCATTTGAAAACTCACTTGTAAAAGGAGAAATTGGTATTGCCTACCATGCCGACTACGAACAGGCATTACTACTTATCAATAATGCGCTTGCCAATAACAGTAAAGTCAGTCAATCTCCTAAGCCACAGGTTGGTATAGAAACATTTGCCGACAGCGCTGTAGTCTTAAGCTACCGTTACTGGGTACCAACCACTGCGCTAATTGAAACTAAATTAGAGATCAATAAGGCGGTATTCGCTGCCATTAACAATGCCAATATAGAAATACCCTTTCCGCAACGTGTAATTAAACTTATTCAGTAGGCTGTGTAGTGGAAAAACCACTGCGTAAATGAAGATCTCGTTGTGGAAACGGGATCTCAATTTGGTATTTGCGAAACGCATCATCAATCGCCCATAAATAGTCAGAAATTAGGGCTGTCGGCCGCTTTACTTGCTCAGGCTGTACCCACACTCCCAGTGTAAAGTTCAAACAACTATCGCCAAATCCCGTCATCCATACTGTTGCCTCCCTCCCTGCAGTATTGAGTGTATACTGAACATTTTTGGCAGCTTCCAATGCTGCTCTCTTAACGAGCGTTTTATCACTGCCATAGGCAACAGAAAAAGGAATACGAAAGCGGCGGTACTTATCTGACATGGTCCAGTTTGTTATGGTATGGTGTTTGATACCATTTCTGAGTTTGGGATCAATAAGTCCACATTGTCATTTGTGCGGATCCAAGTGGAACGCATATGAATGGCAATAACTTCACCAACCATACCATTGTTTAGCTCAACAAAGTCCCCAACCTTAACCGTTTTTTCTAACAGTAGTACTAGCCCTGAAACAAAGTTATTTACCAAACCTTGCAACCCAAGACCAATTCCAACCCCCAGAGCACTGGCCACGAGCGCCAGTTCAGTTATCTCAAAACCAAGTGCGGTCAGTGCAATAATAAACCCGATAAACAACACAATGTAGTGGATAATGCGACCTATCACGTAAGCAGATGTGTGCTGAATAACACCCTGCTTAGACGCAATTCGGTTGAACGCCAGACGCAACACCTTGGAAATAATAAACGTCGCTATCACCACTGTCACAAAAGACAGCGCCTCACCGATTTCTAATGAAAACTTGCCTAACGAAAATAGTTTTTGGTCAAGCCATGGAATATCCATATCTATCTCTTGGGGCACTTTTATCATCACTTTTTTACTTTGATCCTAGTTATACTAAGTGTGCGTGGCTCACACCAGAATTACAAGCATGTATCGCACTGTATAAACCCTACATACTGAGTTGCTTACTCTTTTCGAAGCTCATACCTAAATAACAAATCAATACCACAAAACCATGAAAATACAGCGACGTCGTATTACCACTCACCGCCACTGGGGAACCCATTGTTTTGAAATAGACTAAAAGTAAAGCTACATTAATTCAGCTAGCCCTTAAAACAAAAAAGCCTTCTGCACAATGAAGAAGGCCTTTGGTAGCATCTTTTCAGTATGACTATGCTTTACGCCATGTCGTTTTTCCCGCGCTATCTTCCAATACAACGCCCATTGCAGTTAGCGCATCACGTGCCTCATCAGCAGCAGCCCAGTCTTTACTTTCTCGAGCAGCTCGACGTTTTTCGATCAACGCTTCAATTTGTGCAACTTCATCATCGCCTTGCTCACCTTTAAGGAAAGATTCAGGGTCTTGCTGGGCAATACCAAGTACCTCAGCCAGTTTTACAAGAATGTATGCGTACTCGCCCGCAGCTTGCGTATCGCTATCTTTTAAGCGATTCACTTCTTTTGACAGCTCAAAAATCACAGGAAGCGCTTCCGGTGTATTGAAGTCATCGTTCATAGCAGCTTCAAAACGCTCAACATAAGCGCTTCCTTTTAGCTCTACTTCCACCAGTTTTACACCACGTAACGCAGTATAGATACGCTCTAGTGATGAGCGCGCTTGCTCAAGGTTTTCTTGTGAGTAGTTTAACTGGCTACGGTAATGACCATTAATTAAGAAATAACGTACCGTTTCTCTGTCAAAAGCTTTTAGTACTTCACGTACAGTAAAGAAGTTACCAAGAGACTTTGACATCTTCTCTTTATTGACTTGCACCATACCGGTGTGGATCCACGTATTCACGTAGCGGCCATTATTTGCGCAGCACGATTGCGCAATTTCATTTTCATGGTGAGGGAATTGTAAATCTGAGCCACCACCATGAATATCAAAAAATTCACCTAAGTGCTTTGAACTCATTGCGCTACACTCGATGTGCCAACCAGGACGACCTTCTCCCCAAGGTGACTGCCATGCTGGCTCTCCTGCTTTAGCCTTTTTCCATAATACGAAATCAAGCGGGTCGTCTTTACCTTCAGCTACTTCAACACGCGCCCCAGCCTGAAGCATGTCTAAGTCTTGTTGCGAAAGTTGGCCATATTGCGCAAACGTTGATACGTCAAATAATACGTCACCATTTTGCGCGACATAAGCATGACCTTTTTCTATTAAACGAGCTATCATATCGATGATTTCATCCATGTGACCCGTCACTGTCGGTTCTATGTCTGCCGGTAACATATTCAATGCGTCAAAATCTTCGTGCATTGCTTTGGTCATGCGGACAGTTAACTCATTAATCGACTCGTTGTTTTCAGCGGCACGTTTAATAATTTTATCATCGACATCGGTAATATTACGTACGTATGTGACGTCATATCCGAGGTACCGTAGATAGCGATTCATTACATCAAATGAAACATATGTTCGCGCGTGTCCTACATGACAGAAATCATAGATGGTGATACCACACACGTACATATCAACCTTGCCTTCTTTGAGCGGTTTAAAGGGGGCTTTTTGACGAGTGAGTGTATTGAAAATCTGCAACATGTAGTTTTCTTCCTAAATACGTTCATTTTTAACAAAAGAGTTGATTATCATATCACCTACATTGCAACGCCTCTAGATTTTAATGGCGTTTTAAGACAGTTTTTTGATTTTTTACACCGATTATTACGGAATGCTTTTTCACACCCGCTTAGTTGTTATAAAATAGAGTTTTAACATTCAACACAATGGACACTAACATGGTTGTTTTAGAAACAAATCACGGCGAAATTCGCATTAATCTTTTCGCTGACAAAGCACCAGAAACGGTTGCAAACTTCTTAAATTACGTAAACAGCGACTTTTATAACGGCACTATTTTTCACCGCGTTATTGATGGTTTTATGGTTCAAGGTGGTGGATTTGCACCAGGCATGGAACAAAAGCCTGTTGAAGCACCAATTAAAAATGAAGCAAACAACGGTGTTGCGAACAAAGTAGGTACACTTGCGATGGCACGTACCCCAGATCCACATTCAGCTACTGCACAATTCTTTATCAACGTGAATGACAATGACTTCCTCAACTTCTCGAGCGAAACGTCGCAAGGTTGGGGCTACTGTGTATTTGGCGAAGTCGTTGAAGGCATGGACGTAGTGAATAAAATTAAAGGGGTTGCGACTGGCTCTGCTGGCTTCCACCAAGACGTACCACTGGAAGATGTAATCATCGAAAAAGCGTACGTTGCTGAGTAATACCTGTTCGCTTAAACAAATACTCTACTTTGAAGCGAGAAAATCTTGTCGATAATACCGCAACTTCGCCCTGCTATCGGCAAGATCCTTACATCTGTGTAGGGAAAGAAAGAATTTTTAACGCAGTTAGCGTCAGATTTACGTCTTCAAATTGAACATGTATTAAGACTAATTGATATAACATCACCACTTTTTTGTTCAAGGCCAGTGCGTATGCAGGCCTGCGTAGTTTTGAGGTCACATGGGTAAAACCTACTTTATCGCCGACTTACATTTAACCGAACACCGCACAGATATCACCGAAGCGTTTTATGCGTTTCTTGACCACCATATGACAGTGGGCGTCGACGCACTGTACATTCTGGGGGATTTTTTTGAAGTGTGGATTGGAGACGATGAAAAGGATCCATACGCCCTAAGGATTGCACAAAAAATAAGTGCACTAAGCGACTTAGGTATTAAAGTATTTTTTATTCATGGCAATCGTGACTTTTTAATCAAGCAAGATTTTGCCAAAGCCTGCAATATGACTTTATTGCCTGAGCAAGCAGTCATTAACCTATATGGTACGCCAACGGTTATTTTACATGGAGACGAGATGTGTACGCAGGATGAAGTGTACCAGCAATTTCGCAAAAAAAGCCGTGGCTGGTGGTGGCCAAGACTAATGCTTGCGATGCCGCTTTGGTATCGCCGCCGCGTTGCTGCCAATGCAAGACGAAAAAGCATCGAAAACCAAAAAGGCAAGCCGCCTGAAATCCTCGATGTTACCGAAGAGGCGGTAGCGCAAATGTTTGTTCGGTATGGTGTAAAAAACATGATCCACGGCCATACCCACAGGCCAAAAGTACATGAATATAGTGAAGGGAATGTTCGTTCAGTGCTAGGCGACTGGTACTCGCAAAGCTCCTACATTGTTGCTGATGAACATGATCAACGGCTTATGTGTCACCCATTTAATGGGTCTTAAAAGGCCTACTGCCGGCGTAGTAGACCACTTAATTAAGAAAATTGGTATAACAACAGTCTTACGCTGGTCGTAAGTCTTTTACACAAGAGTAACAAGCAGAGTTATGTGAGTATGGGCAATCCCCCTGCGGGTTTGTAGGTGGTAAGCCAGCTCCGCCGATTTGAGGTGTTTGCGCTTTAGGAATAGATTTACCTTCTAGGCTAAGTAGTTTGATTTTCTTTTTCTTAAGTTTCATTTCAATTCCTTAAATTATTATTCTTAATAACAGCTGTTTTGTTACCAGCTGTTACAAAACACTATCAACAACAAAATCAACTGTCAACATATCAGGGACTCGATATTAACAAAAAGATAAAGTTATATTTAACTAGAAAAGGTTGATATACTTTTACTCACAAATTTCTCATGTGATTACTCATGCTGCCAAATGAGATGGATTCAGGATAAATCACTATGCTAATCAGAAACGACATGCTAGGTCGCGCCATATTCAAACCTTAGTTTGAATAATAGGCATAGAGGACAAGTCAAGCTAGCTGAATTTCTAGAATGCAATCAAACAAGACTAGGAAGTAAGTAAGCCGTAATAAAGCGCACTTACTTCCTTTTTGTTATTGTGCGGCTGGAGCGCCAGAATGAAATTTAAAATCAGGATCGGCTGAGCTTATCAGCTCATTTTCTACTTGACGGAATAACTGGATCCGCCCAGCTACATCACAGCGTTTGGGATCTGTAGCATTGGCAACTTGATGCGCTAAGTCAATGTAATCTTGATAGTGCCTTGCTTCGGAACGTAATAAAGATATATAAAACTTGCCTATTTCTTCATCTAAACACGGAGCCAACTTTGCGAAACGTTCACATGAGCGCGCTTCGATATAAGCACCTATAATCAATTTATCTACTAAGGCCGCAGGTTCAAAAGTACGTATGTACTTGATCATACCGGAAGCATAACGTGATGCCTGAACATACTCAATTGGTATATTCCGAGCTCGTATTATGTCTAATACTTGTTCAAAATGATGAAGCTCCTCTTTAATCAGCCTCACCATTTTGCTGAGAATATCTTGATTGTAAGCATATTCGGGTCTCGCAGTAAGCTCCCCTATCAGTTCATTTTTACTGCCTGAGAAGTCTCCTTCACCAATACCACGATAAATAAAGTCCTCGTAGGGCTGCAACCAGCTCAATAGCGTCTTTGCAGAAGCATCGTCTATTGCATATTTACGGATCAAAAAAGCTGCGCTTTGTGCCGCTTTTAGCTCACAATGCATGTGATCGATAAGCAACAAAGGTAAATGTTCGCTTTGGCTCGCTTTTTGTATCCAGGTGTGTGGTGTTTCACAACCCAAAAACTGGTTTATTGGTGTCAGTAAATCTGTGTACTTTTCTAGCATAACAACAAAGGACTAATGTGTTTGCGCTATTTTATCATAACTTCTCGCGACAAGGTGCACCATAGAGGGACTCGCTGATAAGTTTTAGATAATTCTGAAAATAGTAATATTGCTATTCCGCTACATTTTCTTGACAAAAATTATCTCATCTCCCATAACTAGATTGAGTTGTACAAAAATAGTACAAACCGATTCATTGAGGGGCTAACTATGATCTTTAATCATCTATGGGGCTTATACGCTCACCCACAAGAAGAATGGCAAACAATCGACAATCGTCACGAAAGCATCTTTTACAGTTTGTCACATATCGCGCTCGTCGCGCTAATTCCCAGTATTATGGGGTACTATTCATCTGTTTATCTTGGTTGGAGCGTAGGCACCGGTGAGCCTGTTTACTTAACCCATAGCTCCGCACTACTGATTGGTGTAGCGATGTATTGCGCACTCATTGTCGGGGTGTTTATTTTGGCCTATCTTGCCCACTGGATGGCTATTACTTTTGGTGCCAACCCTACTTATACACAAACGTTGGAATTGTCAGCATATACTGCAACGCCCATGTTTATGTCAGCATTTGCAGCATTTTATCCAGAGCTTTGGTTTGTGGTCTCTGTTGGTATGGTAGCACTGGCCTACTCAGTATATTTGCTCTATACAGGCGTTCCGATTCTGATGCACATCCCTGAAGAGCGTGGGTTTATCTATGCAAGCTCTGTGGTAACTTGTGGGTTAGTGTTATTAGTAATTATTCTAGCCGCGACGGCCATTCTATGGACAAATGGTATTATTAGCCCTACCTTTACGTAGCGTCTTCTTATTTTAAAGTTGATGCGAAAGCGGTCTATAAGACCGCTTTGCTTTTATCCTAAATTATGAGTAAAACGGCGCTTATTTGCGCCGTTTTTTTATGCTGCTCACTTTGGCAAAAAGGCATGGTCGTTGTAACCACACCTTCTGCACTGTCCTTCAGAACTTACAGCGACGCAAAAACCTCATCAGTTTTTGCTGCACAGATAAAGTCATTTTTGTGAAGGCCTTTAATAGAATGACTCCACCACGTCACTGTGACTTTACCCCATTCGGTCAGCAGACCTGGGTGGTGACCTTCTTCCTCAGCCATATCACCAACTTTATTTGTAAACACGAGTGCTTGCTTGAAGTTCTTAAACTTGTATACGCGCTCAAGCTGCATAATGCCATCGCGTACTTCAGGTACCCAATCAGGGATCTGTTTCACGAGAACGGCGAGCTCTTCATCTGATACTTTAGGCGCATCTGCACGACACGCTTCACATTTTTGTGCACTTAAATCAGACATTGATAATTCCTCAACTTGCTAGTTTTTCTTTTGGGGGAAACTTAGGTTCAAATAACCCTAGCTCTTTTGCTTTTTCAACCAACGACATAATATCCATTTTTGATATTTCAAATAAGTCGTTGATCGAGGTAATTGTGTAGTAAACCGGTTGCATAATATCGATGCGATAAGGTGTACGTAATACATCTTGTACTTGCAACGGCTTAATCTCTGGTTTGTCAGAGTATACGTATTGTGTTTCTCCAGGGCTGGATAAAATACCACCGCCGTAGATGCGAAGACCTTGCTCGGTTTGCATTAGGCCAAACTCAACGGTAAACCAGTACAAGCGTGCAAGATATACCCGGTCTTTTTTTCTGTGCCGCGTAGCCTAACTGACCATACTTATGTGTAAACTCTGCAAACGCTGGGTTCGTTAGCATGGCACAGTGGCCAAAAATTTCATGGAAAATATCAGGTTCTTGAAGGTAATCGAACTCTTCTCGTGAGCGGATAAACGTTGCTACTGGAAATTGCTTATTCGCGAGCAATCTGAAAAATTCATCAAAATCAATCAATGCCGGCACTGGTGCTACTTGCCACCCTGTTTCTTTCTCAAGTACTGCATTTAATTCGCTTAACTGCGGGATCCGATCGTGTGGTAGGTTTATTTTTTCAAGCCCAGCTAGGTACTCGTCACAGGCTTTCCCCTTTATACACTCTAGCTGACGCGCAACTAACTCAGACCAGATTTGATTCTCTTCATTCGTCCAAGCGATAACGCCATTTTCATCCGGCTGCTTAGAGACATATTTACTTGCTTTAGCCATTTTTCATTCTCACCTAATTCACTCCAATTAATACTTTCGCAATCTGAGTTGTAGTCCTGTTGAGTAGTTTGGAGTGCTTCAACTTGTGACTTTGATACTAAGTAAAAGTGACATAAAGTTTAATAGGCAAGGCGTTTATCAACTTTTGCACAACCCCTAAAAACGTAAATAAATATGCACACCAATGTAATATTAAATTTACGCACATACAAAAAAGGGGCTATAACAGCCCCAAAGTAAACTTATTTATACATCTATATTTTATCAAATGCTTGCTTCAAGTCATCAATAATATCTTCGACGTCCTCAAGCCCAACAGAAATACGAATTAACCCGTCAGAGATCCCTGCTGCCAGCCTTTCCTCTTGGCTATACGGAGAGTGCGTCATAGAAGCAGGATGCTGGATCAGTGTTTCAGGGTCGCCAAGACTCACCGCTAGCGTGCATAATTCAGTTGCATTTATAAACTGCTCTCCTTGCTCAATAGAGCCATTTATTTCAAATGCAATCACCCCTCCGGCACCTTTCATTTGCTCTCCAAGATACTGATAACCCGGATGCGAGGGTAACCCTGGGTAATAAACGGTATTTACTTTTGGATGAGCATCTAAAAACTCTGCAACGGCCTGTGCACTTTGGCAATGACGCTGCATTCGTATTGCGAGGGTTTTTAGTCCACGGTTAATCAACCATGCGTCATGTGGGCTGATAGTCGCGCCAATATCTTTCAATACGGTAAGCTTGATTAATTCGATATGCTCTTTAGAGCCACAAACTAGCCCTGCTACTACGTCACCGTGTCCGTTTAGGTATTTGGTCGCACTATGGACAATAATATCCGCACCAAAATTAACAGGTTTTTGCAGTAGTGGGGTCATAAATGTATTATCAACAACAAACAACATCCCATGCTGTTTGGTGACCTCCCCCAACATTTTTAAGTCTATAACTGTCATGTTAGGGTTGATTGGAGTTTCAGCAAATAGCAGCTTTGTATTTTCCTTGACGGCATCACGCAACGCATCCTCGTCGGTCAAGTCAACAAAAGAAACCTCAATACCAAACCTTGGTAGCATATGCGCGAATAATGCAAAACTACAGCCATACAGTGCGCTTGATGCAATCATATGGTCGCCTTGCTGCAAAAAGCTCAGTACAGATGCCGAAACAGCCCCCATACCTGTAGCTGTTGCCGCAGCGTCTTCCATTCCCTCAAGTCGAGCAACTTTTTCTTCCAGCTCTCGTGTCGTTGGGTTGCCTAAGCGAGTATAGATATAACCAGGCTCTTCACCGGCAAACCTTGCAGCTCCTTGCGCCGCATCTTTAAAATGGAATGTTGAAGTTTGGTACAAAGGTGCGGTTAATGCCCCATGCGGATCATCAAAATGATTAGGTCCGTGAATACACTGACTGTCATCTCTTAATTTTTTCATATTGTCCTGCTGATTTTATTATTGCTAACCAAATAAGCACGTTAGTGAATTAATTAGCGTAGTTTTTTTGTCATGGTCAATATTTAGGGTAGTTTGGAGCAATAAACAAGCATGCCAGATGGGGAGATGGCTAGTTCACTGGTTGTGACTAGCCAGTTTTACTTAAAGAGGTGTATAAAATTGTTGCCGTTTAATCTTTTTTACTACGTCTTAGTAGCACATCAACAACTGAGCTAATCGCACTTTTCAACAGGCTTTGTTTGTGCTCCAAACGTGGTAACGGACGACAAAGCTCCATTGCCTTATACCCTAGTCGAGCAGTAAATATCCCTGCGCTTAGCCCTTGTGCTGAACGAGTAGAGAGCTTACCAAGTAATTCTGCACCTACACTGGTTGCAGCAAGGTCGCTTACCAGTTCACTCGCGCCAACAAACACCATTTGCTTGAGCAGCATTTTGTATAATGTAATGCGACTACGATAAGCCAATCGAATACCATAGTGCTTGCTGACCTTTTCTACCAGCACGACTCCACGCCAAAGCACCGCCAACATGTCCACAAGCGCAAGTGGACTTAGAGCAACTAAGAGTGCTGATGTTGTTGCATGCTCTTGAATTAGTCTTTTAGCTTCAGCATCTTGCTCCCGCAGCAAGGTTTTTTCATATAAAGTGATGATTTCTTTGTCTGTATGATGGGATTGTAATGCCTCTTCAAAAGCCGTAACCTTTTGCTCTGGATGCACTTTTAACAAGGGTGTGAGCCACGCTCTTGCTTCACCGATCTGGTCACTTTGTAACAAACGCTGTGCATCATGCTTAATTTGCTGATGTTGTTTGAGTTTGCTAAGTGCGACGACTTCCGAAAATAAGAACTTGAATAGTGCGAGTAAACCAAGAGACAACACGGTGGTGTAAAGCGCAAATAGTAGAATATTTTGCTCATAGCTCTCAATCAAAGTCAGTGCCGCTTCAACAATAATAAGTACTAATAACGCCAGAAAAAAACACTGCTTAAACCCAAACCTCCAAGGCGACTCGTAGATGCGTTCAATTTTGGGCAGTTCCGGCTCAGGCACTGTCTCAAAGCTACTAGTTACTAGCAGTTCATTGTCCAGGACTTTGCCTTCACCACCCAAATGCTGAGATTCATCTTGGCTTTGCGTGTCGATATTTAAGCGCCTACCCGAACCTTGATAGGGTTTTGTTTGATCGGTCATCTTAACTTATCTCCAATTAAGAACTGTAAAGCATGATCAAGCCTAATATGCGATAAATTTCCGTGCTTAGCAGGCAGGGGTTCAAACGCTATGAACTCAAAGCCCCCTTGAGGCCAAGCATTTGCTTTTGGGATATGGTCTGGCGGTGTCGGTGGCACATAATTGATAAACTGCTGCTCGCCGACCGGCTTACCATAAATACATTGCACATGTTCTCCCCCCTCCTTCACCGCTCTAGACTCAACACTTCTCACCGAAGAAAGCGACATGGTATCAACCGTTACCCCATTGAAGCGAAGCTCATTGGCGCTGTCCACCAGCATTTCATTTAACAACCTTGTTAAATTGGATTGCTGCTCGTTCAAAACGCCATCACACTTATTGGCAGCAAATAGGACTTTGTCTATTTTTGGATTAAATAAGCGAGATAACAAACCGCTTTTACCATGAGAAAACATGGCTAAGATCTGCTTTAACGCAACTTCTTGCTCTTTCAGTGTGTCATAACCATCACTTAGACTCCCCAGTAAGTCAACTAATACAACTTGGCGGTCAAACTGGCAAAAATAATCTTTGTAAAATGGTGCGACCACTTGCTTTTTGTAGGCTTCAAAACGCTCAACAAGCTGTTGATATTGTGAATGCTCGGTAATCTCATTTGGGTGGCTTTGTACTGGGAAAAACAGCAGTATGGGTGCCCCCTCAAGATCACCTGGGATCAACGCCCTACCCGGTTGCAAATTAGATAAACGGGTGTCTCGCTGCAGCTGTGCTAAAAGCGCATGGTAACTTTGTGCAAGCATTTTTAGCTTATTCTCATCCACCGCTTGCGTACTATCAAACTGTTCAACTAGCTGTAAAAATGTTTGTGCAAATGGCTGGTATTTTGGTTTTTTTAGTAGCGCAAACTGCTGCTCACACCACTGGGAAAAAGTCATTTTTAACAGCGGTAAGTCCATTAGCCACTCACCAGGATAGTCATATAACTCAAGATACAGGGTATGAGTTTGCGCTAAATGCTGTTTCAGACCACGCTCACTATGATACCTAAACGCCAGTGTTAACGTATTGATGCGCTTAGTTGATGCAGGCCACGTTGGCAATTCTTCCAGTAAACAGCTTATGGCTTGCTGATAATCAAAAGTAGGTACTGCTAGCGCTTTTTGTGGCTCAGGACGACATGCCACAAGACGACCTTCACTCAACACATCTAAGAAAGGTAAATTATCTGTGCTGGTTTGAGTTGTGAGATGTTTGATAAGTGCCGTTATAAATGCGGTTTTACCACTGCCGCTGAATCCAGTCACTGCAAGTTTGATATGCTTATCAAAAGAACGGTGAAGCGTTTTTTTGGCTTGTTGTTTTAGCTTATCTAGGGAAGATGGGGTACGAAAGCGTGACGTAGTCATAAATAGAAAATTGCCCCTTTAGAAAATGCCAAGGCGGCTAAAACCGCCTTAAAGCTTGTCGATTTCTCTGCTAACCGTAAATTCAGGGGAAGTTACATAGCGTTCCATATTCTGAATGCGGCCATCAAGTCGTGATAGTCTGTCTTTCAGGTCATAAAGTGCCTGTCTTGGCGGTTCACCTTTTTGCCATACCTTAAACTTCACTGATACCTTATCTTCATCTTTCGCATCAGGTGAACGATTTGGCATCATTTCACGCTTATCTAAAATAAACCAGCAAGCCACATACACGACGATAAATAATGGACCACCAGAGAGTAGCACAGCTGTGATGAATAAAATCCGAACAAGCCACAACTCCATATTAAAGTAGTCACTAAGCCCTGCGCATACTCCGGCTACCTTTCCGCGACTCGGATCACGATATAGTTCTCGCTTTGATCTACTCATAGCTTGCGTCTCCATTGTGGCGACTCTTGATCAAGTAGAGCTTCCAGCGTTTCAACACGCTCTGCCATTTTCTCCGCCTTGTTAGCCAGCTCTATCAATTGACGATGTTCATGCTCACTCAACCCTTGACTGACCTGCTTTTTACTACGGTAATGTAAAATCAACCAAAGCGGTGCCACAATGATCATAAAAATAATCAGCGGAGCCATTAAAACTTCTGCATCAAACATAATTCTCTCCTGCCTTCAACTTGGCTGTTATTATTGTAGTTGGTTGGCACCTACCTAATAGTAGGTGCAGCTATTTTCACTTTTCAGCCATTTTCTTTTTCAGCTGCTCAAGCTCATCATCGATTTTTTCGTTCTTTTGTAAATCGGCTATCTCATCTGCAAGAGATTTTTTACCAAGATCATAAGACTCAATTTGTGACTCTAGACCATCAATTTTGCTCTCATAACGCTCAAAGCGATTCAAGGCATCATCTACTTTACTGCTGTCTAGTGCTTTTTTCACCTCTAATCGAGACTCAGCTGAGCGTTGGCGCAGTACAATCGCCTTTTGACGCGCTTTAGCATCCGCTAACTTATCTTGAAGTGTACTCACTTCCTGTTGCAGCTTTTCAATGTGCGTATCGACATGTGCTAACTCTTTTTCAAGGGCAGCCACATCCTCTGCAGACTTTTGCTTCTCAAGTAAAGCGGCACGCGCTAAATCTTCACGCTCTTTGCTCAGTGCAAGTTCGGCTTTAGTTTGCCAATCATCTACTTGTGCTTTGAGCTGATCAAGACGGCGTGTTAACTCCTTTTTCTCAGCTAAAGTTTTTGCTGAGGTCGATCTTACTTCAACTAGTGTATCTTCCATTTCTTGGATGATCAGGCGAACCATTTTTTCCGGATCTTCTGCTTTATCCAAAATCGCATTAATATTAGAATTCACTATGTCTGCAAAACGAGAAAAAATTCCCATAGTGGTTACCTCTTTGGTTAATAGCTAAATTGCTTACTAACTATGTATCAAATAGCTTGCCAACTTTATCAGATTTAAAAATACAATAAAATCATGTGGTTATTTTATTTTTAAAAGTCCTTTAGTTATCCTGTTTTTTGAAATACACTAGTTATTAGCAAAAATAACTAAGAGTTAGGCAATATGAGCCGTTTCCGTCAACAGGATAATCTATTAGGCCAATCCGACAGCTTTTTAGCGGTGTTAGATAAGGTATCTCAGTTAGCCCCGTTAGAGAAACCAGTATTAATTATCGGTGAGCGCGGTACAGGTAAAGAGTTAATTGCGGCTCGCCTGCACTATCTTTCGGAGCGTTGGGATCAAGAGTACGTCAAACTTAACTGTGCAGCGCTAAACGAAAACCTCTTAGAAAGTGAATTATTTGGCCATGAAAGTGGTGCTTTTACCGGTGCAAGCAAACGCCATGAAGGCCGCTTCGAACGAGCTAATGGTGGTACCTTATTTTTAGATGAGCTTGCTAATACCTCCGCTATGGTGCAAGAAAAACTGCTTCGCGTTATCGAATATGGTGAATTTGAGCGCGTAGGTGGTAAACAAACGGTAAAAGTCGATACTAGATTAGTATGTGCAACCAATGAAGATTTGCCAACACTTGCAGATGCGGGAGAGTTTAGACACGACTTACTTGACCGCCTCGCCTTTGATGTAATAACACTGCCTCCATTAAGAGCCAGAAAAGAAGATATCCTGCTACTTGCTGAACATTTTGCAATTAATATGGCGCGGGATTTGGGCTGGGAATTATTCAGTGGCTTTACTAGAAAAGCAATTGAAAAACTGTTGGACTATCCATGGCCTGGTAATATTCGCGAACTTAAAAATGTAATCGAGCGCAGCCTGTACCGCCATGGTAACGACCAGATACCGGTGCATGACATTATATTCGACCCATTTGCAAGCCCCTTTAGACCGAGTCAACGCATTAAGGCACCTTCTACTCAGTCTACCATCCCTCAAAGTCAACCTTTAGAATCGACTGTGGTAGCAGAGCCGCTTGTTAAGCAGACTGTGGAGCACGAGCTGAATTTCACTTTTCCTTGTGATTTAAAATCACTCTCTAATGAGTATGAAATCACAATGTTGCAAAAAGCACTTGAATTTAGTCAATTTAATCAAAAGAAAACTGCACAAAACCTCGGTTTGACGTATCATCAACTTAGAGGGTATTTGAAAAAATACAACCTGTTGGATCAAAACCAAAAACAAGAGGCCTAGTGGTGCGTATATGGTTTTTTGGTGTGTTGTGTACTGCGCTATTTGGCTGTACAGACCAGACACCAAATAAAGTGAATGATAAGTCGCAAGGCTTGGTATATTGTGCAGAAGCAAACCCTGTGTCATTTAATCCTCAAGTGACCACAACAGGGTCGACGATAGATATTATTGCCAATCAGCTTTTTGATACTCTGATCAGTATCGACCCAAACACAGGGGAGTTTTTACCAGAGCTTGCTAAGTCTTGGCAGGTGAGCGCAGATGGAAAGTCATTTACGTTTACGCTAAGAGATGATGTTCACTTTCACGACACCTTGTATTTTACTCCCACGCGAACAATGAACGCAGATGATGTCGTGTTTTCATTTAATCGCCTATTTGACGTATACAATCCTTACCATTTTATTGGTGATGCAAACTACCCCTATTTTCAGAGTATTGGACTAGATCAACTTATTCGCCAAGTAAAAAAAGTGGATGACTACACAGTACGCTTTGACTTGTTTAATGCCGAAAGTAGCTTCTTATCGAATATTGCCACTGATTTTGCCGTTATTTTGTCTAAAGAATACGCAGATCAACTGATCTCTTTGGAACGCAAACAAGATTTCGATCAAAAACCTATCGGTACAGGCCCATATAAATACCGTGAGTTTATGCGCGATAACTTAATTCGCTACTACCGGAATGAACAATACTGGAAACATCCTGTGTACATGAAGCAGTTGGTTTATGATATTACAACCAACGGTACGAGTAGAATTGCAAAAATGCTTACCAAAGAGTGTGATATCACCGCTCATCCGAGCGCAACACAACTCACGGTACTTGAACAACGCAAAGACATCGATGTTGAAAAAGCCGCCAATCTCAATATTGGGTACTGGGCTTTCAATACAGAAAAACCGCCATTTAACGACCCACTAGTACGAAAGGCATTAGCTCATAGCATTGATTTTGAGAAAATCATGCAAGCTGTGTTTTACAATAATGGAATTATCGCTCGTTCAATCCTCCCCCCCTCGTCATGGGCGTTTAAAGCACAAGCAAACATGCCTTCATACGACCCACAAATTGCAAAAGCATATTTAAAGCAAGCTGGGTTCGAAGATGGCTTCACGATGACTCTATGGGCAATGCCTGTGTCGAGAATTTATAATCCTAATGCTCGCAAAATGGCTGAGCTGATCCAACGAGACTTGAGAGACATTGGAGTGACGGCGAAAATTGTTGAATATGAATGGAATACGTTTATTGAGCGTGTTGGTCGTCACGAGCACGACAGCGTGCTGTTAGGTTGGGCGGCAGATACTCCCGACCCTGATAACTTTTTCAGTCCGCTGTTAAGCTGCACAGCTACATTCAGTGGCAAAAATCCTGCAAATTGGTGCAATCCAGAGTTCGACTTATTATTGACACAAGCCCTCGATACCAATGACATGGAAGCACGTAAGCATTACTACCGACAAGCACAAGAGATGGTTGTTGAGCAGCTGCCTTTGGTTCCCATTGCCCATGGTTTGCGTTTTCAAGCGACTAGCTCTGATATTGAGGGGGTTTCTTTGCGGCCTTTTGGTGGTATTTCTCTAGCAAAGGCAAGGAGAGACTAAGATGTTTGCAAAATATGCTTACAGGCGTATTAGTCTCCTGTGCTTTATGCTCTTTACCCTAACAGTGTTCACCTTTTCACTCAATTACTTGTTTCCAGGGGAGCTAATTACGAACTTCAGTGGTGAGGTGAACTCAAGTTATGCCCAAACACAGGCCCTGGTCGAAAAGTACCGAATCGAAGATAATATTATTATTCAATATGGTGCCTTTATGGCACGGATGTTTGAAGGTGACTGGGGGTTGTCACTCTCTTCAGGCCAACCTGTACTTGGCCATGTTAAGTTATTGTTCCCTGCAACTTTAGAGTTATGCCTGTACGCATTAACTGTCGCTGTAATAATTGGTGTGCCTAGTGGTGTTATTGCCAGTGCATACCATAAAAAATGGCCTGACAAGATTATTAATTCCCTTAGCTTAATGGGCTTTTCTATCCCCGTATTCTGGCTTGCGTTGCTCTTAATTATGGTGTTTTGCCTTGGCTTAGGTTTATTTCCCATGTCTGGGCGCATTGGCCTGTTATATGAAATACAGCCAGTCACACACTTTATTCTTATAGATATTTATTTAGAGGGCTTTCCATACGGTGGAGCCTCGTTTTGGGATGCAATTCATCATTTAGCACTTCCAACCACCGTACTGGCTATGTACCCAACGACCGTACTTATTCGTTTTACCCGCGATTCAATGTTAGATGTACTTGATCAAAATTATATCAAGACTGCCCGAGCTAAGGGTCTAAATCGCAGTCAGCTTATCCTTCACCATGCACTTAGAAATGCCCTACTGCCTGTGATCAAGCAAATTGGCCTGCAATTTAGTACACTGATTACATTAGCCATGATAACAGAAGTCATATTTTCTTGGCCTGGTCTTGGTCGCTGGCTCATCGAGAGTATCTATCAACGTGATTATCCAGCGATACAAGGGGGCTTATTGGCTGTATCCTTTTTTGTCATTATTGCCAACATGATGTCAGACCTTGTTCACTCTTTACTCGACCCTATCGCAAGGAATCAAGCGCATGGCAAAATTTAGTTTGTTTACTGAGGAGTCTAATCGCTCTCCCTTATTCAGGCTTTGGCGAAAATTTCGCTCAAACCATGTTGCATTAGTAGGCCTTTGGTTATTTTTGGCTCTGACAGTTTTGGCACTAACTGCACCTTTAATCGCGCCATACGGCGTCAATCAACAACATGCAGATGCCTTGCTCCTTCCTCCGTCTTGGCATGATGACGGTGATGTACGATTTATTCTCGGAACTGATGACCTTGGTAGAGATATTCTATCGCGACTGATGAATGGCGCGACCTATACATTCGGTCTGTCAATTATCGCAGCACTCGTGACAACAGCGCTTGGCGTAGTGCTCGGTACACTCGCAGGAGCCAGTCGAGGACTAAAATCTAGTCTATTAAACCATTTGCTTGACATCACTCTAGCGATCCCATCCCTATTATTGGCGATTATCATTATCGCTATTCTGGGTCCAGGCCTTATGAATACCGTATGGGCAATTATCTTTGCATTGCTTCCGCAATATATTCATTCGATTCGAAATCTTGTGGTGGCTGAGCTTGGTAAAGACTACATTATCGCCTTTAAACTGGATGGTGCAAACCGTTGGAGGTTGCTGGTTCGTGGCATATTACCTAATATCTATGAGCATATTGTGGTAATATTTACCATGGCGCTGTCGACTGCGATACTGGATATTGCAGCTTTGGGCTTTTTAAAATTAGGCGCTCAGCCTCCCTCCACTGAGTGGGGAGCTATCCTTCAAGAGAATTTGAGTTTGATATATCTCGCACCGTGGACCGTAGGACTGCCAGGCGTTCTTTTATTCATCGCAGTATTATCCACCAACCTTGTTGGCGATGGTTTACGTGAAGCTTTAAAAAATCGGAAGGCCGATTAATGCAATTGTTAGACATTAAGAACCTTACTATTGAACTTCGTACCGAAGATGGCGTTATTAGAGCGGTTGATAAGGTCAATCTGAGCCTAAAAGAAGGCGAAGTACATGCGCTAGTCGGAGAGTCCGGCTCGGGTAAAAGCTTAATTGCTAAGGCCATTGTGGGTGTGCTTAATCAACGTTGGACAGTAACTGCTGACAGAATGCACTGGCGAGGTGTCGACTTAATGCGACTTTCACCGGAAAAGCGCCGTAAACTTGTGAGCCAAGATATCGCGATGATTTATCAGGAACCAAGTCGAAGCCTAGACCCTCTGGTGAGCATTTTTGATCAAATCGCTGAATCTATTCCTGACAGCGCACTTAAAGGCGGCTTTTTCGGTCGTCGCAAAGCTCGCAAAGAAAAGGTACGCGCTTTGTTACATAAAGCAGGTATTAGAGACGATAAAAAGATTTGTAGTAGTTACCCGCATGAACTGTCTGAGGGAATGTGTCAGAAAATAATGATAGCCATGGCAATTGCGAGGAGTCCAAAATTACTGATTGCTGACGAGCCTACAACAGCACTAGAAAGCACAGCCCGAGCGCAAGTATTTAGGCTATTAAAAGCTTTAAATCAGCTCAAAAACATGTCAATTTTAATGATTTCTCACGAGCTAGAGGAGATATCTGACTGGTCACATGCTATGCACGTACTGTATTGTGGCCAGATGGTAGAGGCAGGTCCTACCCGTGCTATCTTTAAGCAACCACTGCATCCATATACGCAAGCGCTGGTAAAAAGCTTGCCTGATTTTGGTCAAGGGCTCGGTCATAAAGAACCATTTTATGCGCTAAAAGGCACTATTCCACCTTTACAACACCTACCAATTGGATGTCGATTGGGGCCTAGATGCCCACAAGCACAAAAAGAGTGTGTGGTAACACCAAGACAAAGTCGCTCTCACGGCCACAGTTATGCCTGCCACTTTCCAC
Organism: Pseudoalteromonas sp. PS5; assembly: GCF_004103255.1. NCBI lineage: Bacteria > Pseudomonadati > Pseudomonadota > Gammaproteobacteria > Alteromonadales > Pseudoalteromonadaceae > Pseudoalteromonas > Pseudoalteromonas sp. PS5. The sequence goes on along the minus strand of NZ_RCSQ01000060.1, from coordinate 1,071 downwards.
TCATTAAGGTGAAGCAAAAATGCAGCCCGTCTTAAAAGTACAATCTCTCAATAAATCTTATGTTTCGCGCCAAGGTCTGTTTAAGCGCCACTCTATGAAGGTGCTCAGGGACGTTTCATTTGCATTGGCACCCGGACAAACATTGGCAATTATCGGAGAAACAGGCTCAGGTAAAAGTACCCTAGCAAAAGTGCTTGCGGGTGCCGATATCGCAGACTCAGGACAAATACTACTCAATGGGCAAATAGTCGAAGACAGTGGCGTACGAGAACATGATTGCCGCACTATTCGCCTTATCTTCCAAGACCCTACCCGTTCGTTGAATCCAGGACTTACAATCGGCGACATGCTTGATGACTGCTTGCAATATAATACTGAACTTACCGAGGATCAAAGGTATAAGAAAATTAGGGTAACGTTAAGTCGAGTCGGCTTGCTTGGTGAACACATTGACTACTACCCTCACATGTTTAGTGGCGGGCAATTACAGCGCGTAGCATTAGCAAGAGCGTTAATACTAGACCCAAAAGTATTGGTATTAGATGAAGCGTTATCATCTCTTGATCCATCGGTTCGAGCGCAAACCGTTAACCTTCTACTTGAACTGCAAGCCGCAACAGGTTTAGCTTATGTCCTTATTACCCATCATTTGAGCTTAGTGCGTCATATGAGCGATGAGATACTAGTATTAAATCGCGGTAAAGTAGTTGAATATGGTGAAACCGAGAGTGTATTTAGTACACCTAAGTCTAAAACGATGCAAAAACTCCTCTCAGCCTGAGCCACTTCAAATACAAATATGGTAATAGCCTCCAGCTACTGCCATATTTTTATCTCAATGTAATGACTTTAGTGCTGCATGTTTAAATACAGAAAAATTATACCAATTATCTTAATTGAGTGGCCTATTTTGAGATGAGAAAATCTTGTCGATAACTCCGCTACCGCGTCCTGCTATCGCTTTGGTACCTACATTCATGTAGGCAAGGCAAAAATTTTGCTATGTAGTTCTTCTAAATAGGAAATTTTTAACGCTGTTAGCGTCAGATTTATTCCTTCAAATTGAGCAAG
>NZ_RCSQ01000059.1:0-24633 GCF_004103255.1 Pseudoalteromonas sp. PS5 | reverse complement strand
AGAAAAATCTTGTCGATAACTAGGCAAAAAATTTTGCTATTTAGTTGTTCTAAATGAGAAATTTTTAACGCGGTTAGCGTCAGATTGACTCCATCAAATTGAGCAAGTATTAAGTCAAATTGGTATTATTATTTTCCCTACATTAATCGGCTTTACACGCAAAACCTTTAGGTAAACTTTTGCGTTAAACGCCAATTTCATAACTAAGTATGAGTAATGAGTAGCCTATAAGGCTGTTTCAATATAGGGTAATTGGATTTTGGGAAAAAGAAAGTGAATTTTTTACAGCAATGAATTATCGCAAGCACAGGGCTGATTTTAACGTGTGTTTGTTTATTCAATGCCTAGACGACGAAAAGCCAAAGTACGACCTTGTTTCTTCAGGAGGTGAAGGCATTGATGTGTTTTGACTCTTTTTCGTTAAGCTATCGCCCAATATGGGCGTTGAAGTATAGAGTTATTCACTGACAAGTGGTGATGGCACTTTTTGATTCAACCGGGAATACGGCGCTGTTGTTAGACTCTGAGGCTAAAAAGTCGATGGGTTTTGTTGAAAGTAAAATAAAGCCATACTTTTGTGAGGTGTTTGCCAATGCCGTTACCGCTTGGTGAGATAAGCTTTGAATGGGTGCGATGTCGCCATGGCGTTTTGAGTCAGCCATTATCCAGTAATGTCCGGTTTGGCTCGCGGTGTACCCTGCTATGGCTTTGTAATGACCAACACAGTGATAAATGATGAAGTTTTCTTTTTGTGTGAGCCAGTTAGCAATATCTGAAACGGCAATCTGCGCCAGCATATCGCCAGTTAACAAGGCGCTAAATGGTGCCACCTTGTTGGTTTTACACACACTGTTGAACAAACGAATAATGTCAAAGTTACTCATGCCTTTTGGGTCTACTAACGCCATATTTTCAGTTGCTGGGTCAGCAGAGTCTGAAACCTTTCGCTTGGTATAAAACCCCGCATTAAATTGCTGATGAAATGAGTCTTGAGTAAATTCGTCATCAAACAACGTGTTAACCACAGCGATTAATGAACAGATCCCACAAAAGTTTTTATATTGCGGCTGGATAAAATGCGTAAATATACCCAGATCAAAATAACGCGGTTTGGTAATGGTCGTCACAGGCTTGCTTCCAATTAATATAAATAAATATCTTCGTTCGATTTGTTCAGCAAAATAGCTGAGACTTCTCCGGCAAAAAATAAACCGCCACAAACAAACACTATGGCATCATGAGCTTGCGCGTATGCTTTGGCTTCCATCACGGCTTGTGTAAGATCGTCTGATTGCGATGCTGCTAGCCCATGGTTTTTGAGCTTGTCTTGTAATAGCGTAGGCTCTGCGCCTTTAAAACTGGCTTTACTCACAACGCAGTGCTCTGCTACCTCAGCTATCCTTGCTGCCAATACCGTTTGGTCGCGCCCTTTTGAGATCCCAGCTAGCACCACAATACGCGCTTGCGGGAAGTCTTGTTTTATCGAGTCAAATAACATGTTAAAAGACTCATCGGTATGAGCACTGTCTACAAAAATTTTCGGCGCATCACATACCAAGCTTAACCGGCCATCATTTGTAAACCGGTTGATTGCGTCGCAATATTGCTCAGCTGAGATAGTAAACCCCACGTCTTTTGAAAAGACTTCTGACATCAAAATAGCGGTTTTTATATTTTCTTGTGCAAACTTGCCAAACGTCTTGGGCGTGATACTAAACGGTGCATTATCATCTAATGTCACTTGATACTGATTAAAAACGCTTGTTTGCTTGTTAAGCTGAATGTCACTATTAAAGTAGCATTGTATGTCTCTTAACTTTGCATACGCACGTACTTTACTTTTGAGGTGCTCGTCGATATTACCCACCACCAGCTTACCACCGTGCTCACAGCCGTCGATTTTATCAAAGGCGATCAGCTCTTTGGTGTTACCAAGAATGTCACAGTGCTCAAGATCAACTGACGTGAGTATTGCAAAACGTGATTTGAGTAAGCGGATTGGGTCGTATCGCCCACCTATTCCCGCTTCCATGATAATTAGCTCAACTTTTTTGTGCTTAAACACCGTTAACGCGACTAAATATAAAAACTCAAATACCCCAAATTCTTCATTTAAGGTCGCTGCTATTTTGTTAAGGGTTGGCACAATATTTTGCGCAGCGTGATTTAACTCTGCATAGTCAACAAGCTCACCATTTACTGTAAACCGCTCGTTAAATTCTAAAAAGTGTGGCGAGGTGAATAAGCCTGTTGACTTGCCTGCACCGCACAAGATTTGATTGGTGAGCTTGGCCACCGAGCCTTTGCCGTTTGTTCCGGTGATCACTAACTTCTTGGTGGTCTCGATATATGCGTCAAGTGACAAGTGCTCAATAGCAAGTTGCAACCGTGCTAAACAGATCCCAGAGCCAAACTTAGCAAACGATTTTGTCAGTGCTAAAAACTGCGTTTTATCTGTCATGGTTAAAAATCTCTTCAATGATAAACGCCCACAGTCTTGTGACTATATCGGTCGTTGAATGCTTTTCTGCTGACTCCAAGCTCGGATTGCCATTTATTTCTAAAATTGTTAACGCCTCTGCCTGATTTATATCATCGGCTTGACTGTAAACATCTAAACCAAAAACACGCAGATTGAATAGCTTAAAGATTTTGTCGGTAAATGCGTTCAATTCATCACTAAAACACTCTGAATAATCCACCACTTCACCACCGAGTGCAATATTCATTGCTGGTGAAAAGTTAAATGTTACCCCTTTTGCAGGAATAGACTGCAAGGTTAACTGATTAGCCGATAAGTATTCCCTAATGTATGAGCTGTCCAAACTTAATGAGCTATGGCCATACTGGGCTTGTGCTTGCATAAGCGCTTGTAAATGCGCCGAAACCGTTTGTACGCCATCAAACGTAATAAATGGTGGGCGACGTTTATAACCAAACCAGATTTTGCCGTCTACCACAAATAGTCGATATTCATCGCCTTGCAGAGGCTTTTCTATCCTGACACAGCTCAGTTTTTGCTGATTTTTGTCGATGTAATTTTGCAGATCTTGGTCGTTGTAGAGCTTTTCGATAAACGCGCCTCTTGAGCCGTCATTAGGTTTAATAAATAGCGGGTAACCTTGACGTTTGGCATAACAAAGTGCGTCTTGCTTTTCTTTGCCTACGCCTCGGTACATGGCAAATGCACTTTGCAAAAAAAAGTAATCACCTTCTGGGACATTAAAGCCACTTGCGCTTAGTACATTGACGGTGTGCGATTTATCTTTAGCTAAAAAAGTGGACGTTGCCGAATTGATAGGAAACGAACAAATATTACCAGCGCCAAAAATAAACGCTTTATTCTTGTAGCTCACTTTTAAAATTTGCTCAGAGAATGAGTCTAAGTTTTGGTACGGTATTCCTAAGCTGTCGCACGCTTTTTTTAATGACTGGATCTGGTGCGGAGTTTTAAATTTGGCTACTTGGTTCATATTGTTTTATTCGAGCGTGTAAGGCTAATTTGCATTAATGTTTGCGTAGTTTGAAGGATCTGCTCTGGCGCTACTTTCATTAAAAAGTGTTTATGTCGCACACCTAAGCCGTAAAATGTTTGTGTTACCCATATAGATGTCAGTACCTTGGTGTAAGCACAATACAGTAACGATATTATCGACAAGATTTTCTCTCACTTCAGAATAGCGCTTTTATTTGAGCAAATTAGTATAAAATTTGATAGCGTAATCGCAATTGTTACCTTGTAAAGCATGCGCATAACAAGGTTCAATCACAGGTCATTTTGAGCCGTCACTGTATTAGAAAGCATATGGTTTGTCGAGCTTTCATCGTTATTCTCACCCGCCAACAATACGCAAATTATTTGGTGCTAATTGTTATGATAATTACGCTCCATTTGGGAATAACGCTCGTTTGAGCAAGTATTAAACCAACATGTTATTCCTCATACTTAGTCCAGCACTAATCTATCAGCCTTATGTTTTAGGTAAATAAAAACTAAAACTAACAAGGAGATCCCTAGCGAACCTAAAATCGGTAATGAGAGCAATTTAGATAAGTTAAAGATCAGGGTGTTTTCTTGCACGCTAACAAACGACGCCGAAAACAAGGTCAAGGATATCGAACCAGCACTCAACAGTAGCAATAAACCGTTAGTCTTCTCAGAATTGATAACTTGTTCAAGGCTGGTGTAGTTTTCTAAATGTTGCTCAAAAGATTGGTGCAACTGTTTGGCATCGTCTAGTTTTTCTTTTAGTAAAAACTCTTCATCACTTACTAAGTCATCACAGAATGCTTTTACAACTGCATTTTTGGTTCTATTTTTGGTAAAAATAAATCGCTCAATGTTTAACAGCTTGATCCGAGTATCTAATATTGATTTGGTAAAATGGTGCTTTTCTCCAGTTCTTTTTGGTCGAAGTTCCATTGATGTTTGCACTCGGTTGATCCGCTGTAACATCAGCCATGCTGTCATATAAAATGCAACCAGCGTGGTTTTACAGGTTTTAAGCGGCACCTCTTCAAGGTGTTCAACACGCTCTAAATACCAATTTATACCGATAAAGCTATCACTTTGTTGCACTGCACAGTGCTGCAACACATCCCCGCAATCAAGCGGCGCGAGTGCCTTGATAACGCTTTTTCCAAGCCTGTCTCCTTTTGCGCTAGACTTCAGCTTTTCAATAGTATGATTGTTAACACTCAAGTTGATACACACAAAGCTGTTTTCTTTACTCGACATAAAGTCCGTTTTGGTTTTAAACAACTGTATATTATGAAGCGTAGCGGTTTGTTCAAGAAATTGAATTGGTTGCTCGACATCAAATATTGGCAAGCAAATAGACGAAAACACGTTATAGAGCGTCTGTCTAAACCCCATTGTTACATAGCTTGGAAAGTCAGACTCTGAAGCAGTCATGATGCGCCCAGCAATTGATGTAAAGTCCAAAGGCCTATCGCCTAGGCTAATGCAGAGATATAAGCTGTTCATTTTTAGTTTTTATTAAATCTTGGCTTTGATCGTAGGTTGCTGTTATTTAAGCACACTTACTGAGCAATTAGTAATGTTAAAAGTCAGGATGTAAAAGCACGGCTTAGGCTTTTTACGACTTAGCAGGCGCCGTTGCTCAATATCTCATGCGAGTATCCACAAAGCTTCTCCCCTTCAAAACGGTGAGTAATTAATCAAACAAACTGTATACTTCGTTAAATCACCTCTTAATAGCGTGATAAGCCATTGTAAAGACATTAATCCTATGTATAATGCAAAGCATAGTTAGTGCATAAGTAGTTAATTACTAACACGTACTGAATTTATTCAGGGGCTGATTAGGATTCGACGGGATTCAAGAAGCCTGAGGTGCATGTCGAGGTGCGGTTGGCCTCGTAAAAAAGCCGCATTTAAAGTAATCGCAAACGACGATAACTACGCTCTAGCGGCATAATAGCCCGCTAGCACTCCTCCATGATATTCTTGTGGATCTGGTTCTGGAGTGTCACCCTACACAAGATCGCTACGGAAACCCTGGCCGGGGTTGAAGGGCTAAAACTAAGCGGCCTCGCCTTTACTTATCGTGTTCGTCCGAGATTTAAAGGTTAACCAATAGACGATACTAAACATGTAGGACCGAAGGTCGACGCTTTCCGGACGGGGGTTCAAATCCCCCCAGCTCCACCAAATAGCGACACTGAAACCCCATCAAAACACTGTTTTTGATGGGGTTTTTGTTTATCTATGGTTTGGGAATTGGTTCAATATGGGGTAGAGCTGGGCTGAAATGTCCCCAGTGTGACACTGACAGACAGTACGAAATTATCGTGTACTTTATTTCTGAGCTGAATTTAAGTGTACAGATTGAACGGTAAAAGTAGCGTCCTGAACTTATTGCTTATTGCAGCGATTTGACTTGTAAACTGTGCTTAATACAATCAGCACAGTTTATTATTTTATTGTAGAAAATAGTTACTAAACTCTTATTGATAGAATATAGCCAGCTCCCAAATTGCTATGAAGAAGCAGGTATTTCTCAACAGATCTTCTTTATTTCTGTAACGGCTTTTTTCATAAAATAATGCGACTGTAAGTACCGCCATCTGCATTAAATTGTGCCCAGCAATGTACATAGCAACCATGATATGTGCGCAGGTTTGTACACATTTAATCCCCTCAATAATGCCAATCTTTGCAATATCTAAATCAGCTTTATATCCAACAATACGAGGAGCCCAAATGCTACCGCATGCTGAAAGTAGTCGGATCCGAAAGTCTGCGTTAGAAACTACCCCAGCGGCCAAATATGCCAAGGCTCCAATCGACAAATTAGCTTGGGTAACCAGAGACGATAAGGTTTCCACCCACTTTGAAGCTGAGAATAATACTAAGCCAAAAACGAGCCAAATTAATGAGTAGCCCAATACAAAAATGAGTAAACTGCGCGATTGTCTAGCTACAGGTATTCGATTTACGATGGCACGAATAGTGCCACTGGTCATCGGGAGCATCATGGCATACACCATTATCATCCAATCTAGTACAGGCCTAAAAAATATAGTTTCAGGACTATGGTGCATGTTGTGGTGTGCGTGATGCAGGTGAGCTTCGCCACTAAAACCTACTTGTTGTGCCAGATAGTAAACCCATAATAGCGCAGCAAAAAGTATAATGAGCCAGTGAGGATTAGCTACCTTTAGGTAACTAATCCGCTTTAATGTCGACGTTAGCATGGGCGGTTATACAACCTCAGCCTTCACACTTACCCGTCCCACCGTCACTCTCGCCTCACCAAGCTCCCTACTTGGCTCGATCTCAATTTCTACTTTTTCGAAACTCCAGTCTGGTTGTGAGCGTAACTGGTTAAATGCCTCCGTTGCATCAAGCTCAACGTTAATACCTGTACCTGCATGCCTAACACTTGGGGTTGATGCTTGAGTCAAACCAAACAAGCCAACTTTGCCAACTAACACACGCTCAGGAGCAGCAGATGTTTTCACAAAAACACTTAGTGGCGCAACAACGCCAGAGCCCGTTACGTTATCGAGTGCAATGACAACCTGATTCGGTCTTTGGCTACTCGATTTCGCAAGCGCTGAAACCTTGGCAACTTGCTGCTTTTCGGGTAAGAACTCAAGCTGTGCTGGCGTCGCTTGAGAACCAAGTGAAAAGGATTTTGTTGTTGCGGCAATGGTATCGAACATTTCATTTCCTACTAAAGGAGTCATTGCGAATAGCTTGCTATCTTTTTCTTGACGTACTTTTACGTCTGGATAATTTTCACTGTATGTGTACCCTAGCGCTTCCGTTGAGAGTACTTGCTTCACTTGAACAATCACAGGCTTACCATTGGCATCGTGAAACTCAAACGCCTGATTGAGCCAACTAGGATCACTGGTATTTTCACGCCCTTGGTCAATCCAGCTCTGCCATAAGCGGTCTATATTTGCATGATGCAGCCAAAATATAGGGTCGAGCGCTGCCGTGTTAGGATCCCCCATTGCACCACCGATATCCACATGGATCAAGTTGTGTGGATTATTTTCTAGCTTACCAAAAGTACCGGAGTCGTGACTAAACCCTGTTCTTACACCACCAAAGCTTTGCGAGGGGATAGGCGTTGTAAAGTTTTTCAGCTGCATAGCAGCTTCACAGCTAGCATCGGCTTTCGACGTCACTTTATAATGTGCCCTTTCTACCATCCACAACCCAGGAAAATCTGAGTTCGGTTGCTCTGCACCAAACTCTGCAGGCAACTTCAATGCTTGTAGCTGTTCATTTTCATTGAGCGCAGGATTATTTGCGTCGCAGTAGTTCCAGTAAGGGAGCGTCCAGTCTTCTGGGCCTCCAAGTTCAACGACTGTTTTGGCAACTATTTGCTCAAAAAATTGCAAATACATTCTGTGCCAAGGTAAAAAGTACCATGTTCCATGCTGACATTGCTGCCAGTAAATACTGTCAACCAAGTCTTCTGGTGGTGGAAAGTCTGTTGCTTGTTGCCACACACTAAGCTCACTCCACGTCTTACCAGGAGCTAGATTAGGACTGTTGTCTAGACCAAACCCATGGACAGCACCTTGGTACCACCAACTCGTAGGATCTTTGATGTCTTTTTGCTTCATCGCCTCTACAGCTCTTGAATACCAAAGTAGTGTACCATCACTGATGTTATTAACATTTTTCCTTACGCGCATTGTCGTTCGCTCCATAAAGTAATAGGAAAACTATATATACTTCACTCTTTCATACCTCTGCTTCTATCTCGTTCGCAATGTGTGAAACCAAATGATCATCGAGAAAATAAAGCGATAGAGGCTAACCAAATCTAGGTATAGCAGAAAAATGGAGCGACGCGATTACAGGACATTACACAGACTGTACAAACCAAATTAAGGATATGAGAACGAGTGGCGCTGACTTTTGAAGTGGGCTCCTATAACCTCAAAATTATTTGCTCACATCAGGATCAGTGCCACTTCTTTTTTACAGCCTAACAGGACAAACCGCTGCTAATAGAAAACTTCCTGACATCAACAACAACTTTGCTTATTGGTAACACTGTCTGGAAACGTTAAACGTATTTCATCGGCTGACATTTCATCTCCCGCCAATTTAGCAGTGATCGAGCGTACCTGCTCATACCCATGTAACATCAAAAATGATGGAGCACGGCCATAAGATTTCATACCAACGATATAAAAATTGTTATCAATATGTACCAGTTCTTTGGCACCATGACCAGGGACTGAACCACAATTATGGGCGTTAGGGTCGACCATACTTGCAATACCTCGCGGTGCTTCCACGACTTCGTCAAGGTTTAGCCTTATCTCTCTAAGCATGTGTAAATCTGGTTTAAAGCCTGTAGCAACGATTATCTTGTCGACATAAATATGAGAGCCACAACCGTTGGATGTCAGTGATACCTTCAAGCCTTTAGCTTCGCGACTAATTTGCTTTACATTTAGGTCAGATAAAAGAGTTAATTTACCGCTATCGATGGCACTTTGCGCTGCACGGCCAAGCTTAAGACGGGCTGGCACTTTATCGTTAATACCACTACCTAGCAGTTTATCGAGGTTTTCCCCTCTTAAGCCCCAATATATTTTGGTATCAGGAGCACTGTTTTGCAATTCAATAAGGTTTAACCCTACATTTATTGCTGAATGTCCACCGCCTATTAATAAAGTTGTTTTCCCCTGATAATCATCACGCGCTTTGCCCAGTACATCAGGAATGCCATAAGCAATAGCATCGCTATTCTTGGTTTCGCCCGGTACAGGTAGACCGTCTCGCCCTATCGGATTTGGTGAAGACCAAGTCCCGGACGCATCAATAACGGCTTTAGAATGAATGATATGCACATCTTGCTCCGCGTCTCGATAATGAATAACAAAGTTCTTTTCATTACGGTCTTGAGTTGTGTGTTTACTGTGACCCTCTTTTGCTATCGCAATCACTTCTGCGTTATATCGAATATACTTAGATAACTCTACCGCGTTTGCCGCTGGAGCTAAATACTGGTCTACCAACTCTTTGCCCGTGGGGACCTCATCAAGATTAGGCATTTTCCACCCCTGATGATTTAGTATTTTTTCAACCTCTTTATCAATTAAATACGACCATTTAGTAAATAAGCGCACATGTCCCCACTCTTTAATTGCATTACCAACTGTTGCTCCTTTTTCTAAAACCAATGGCACTAATCCATTATTTTTAGCATGAGCAGCAGCCGCAATACCAACAGGGCCTGCACCGATGATAACTACATCAAATACTGTATTCATAATAAGCTCCTCAATAACCAACTAAAATACTACTGAATACAAATAACCCGCGGCCATTGCCATGCCGAGTACCACGGTCAAAAATGCTGCTATCATTTGCTTTTCAAATATCGATCGCAACAAAATCACTTCTGTCAAACTTGCCCCCGCACTACCTATGATCAGTGCCATCACTGACCCCATTGCCATCCCTTTTTTAACCAACCCAGCACTTAAAGGAATAATGGCAGACGCCCTGATGTATAAAGGGATACCTATCACTGCGGCTATTGGAATGGCATACCACTTATTTTCTCCTGCATACTTAACAATCAGTTCTGTAGGTACAAAACCATAAATAATGGATCCAATAGATACACCCACTAATAAATACGGCAGGGTTTTCTTAAAATCTTTCCAGGTTGAGCGCCAGATTTTTATCCAACGGTTTGGTTCAGTTGATGGCTTTTCACTGCTTTTATTTGAAGGGGTGCATGATTTCTCTTGTTCGGCATACGTTTCTGGTCGCACATACTTTTCAAAACCTAGCTTTTCCAATAACACTCCCGCACTTATTGATACCACCATGGCGATGACAAAATAAAAAACAGCGAGTTGAATACTGAAAGTAACAGCAAGAATGCCAATAATTAGCGGGTTTAACAGCGGACTAGACAACAAAAATACGATAGTTGGGCCAAACCCTGCTCGCGCTTTTAGCAACCCTTTTAAAAACGGGATTGTTGAGCAAGAGCAAAACGGAGTTATCGCTCCTAGCACCGCTGCAATCACATATCCACGGCCATTCTGAGAAGCTAACAACGTCTGAACTTTCTCTTTTGGCACGTACTCTTGTAGTACACCTATTGCATAACTAATGACGATGTAAAGGATGGTTAACTCAATGGCTAAAAACATAAACATATTTAATGTTTCGTTTGCCATACTGATAAATTCTGTAGACATAAAATGCTCCCAAAACAATTTGACATTACCAGTATATTCGAAATAAAAATTCGTTCAATATTTATTTCGAATAAATTCGAAATATCTGTTTTTACTTTGGTCTGAACCCATGAAAAATGTATACTCTACACACGGGTAATGAGGGCAATTCAGAGGTATAAATGGAACTAGAGCATGTAGCAAAAATACTAAAAGAATTAGGGCATCCTGTACGCTTGACGATATACAAAGAGATAACAAAAGTGGGCTATAGCGGTATCCCTGTTGGTGATATTCAAGCCAAAGTAAACATACCAGCTTCAACACTCACACATCACATATCTTCTTTAGTGTCAGCAGGTCTGATAAAGCAAAAACGTGAAGGTAGAGTGCTACTTTGTTCTTTGGAGTGCGGCGCTTTAGAGGCTGTCATAGAATATTTGACATCGGAATGCTGTATTAACGATCACACTTGTTCAAACACGCTGACTGACAGCATTGACCAAGTTTAATATCCTAGTCAGGTATTAAAGCTGCTAGCAAGCAGCTTATGATCAAAAGCAGTGGTTTTATCACTTGAAGTAAGTTAACCGCTCACCGCATTTATGGCGAGCGGTTTAGTTTATCTTTTCGAGTATCCAGTTTCTCAATAAAGTACCACTAACTAGCTTAAAATTTTGCGCTGCTTTGGGCATTACATTATGCCCATCTTGGACAACCAAGAGTCCATCGGGCAGCGCTTGGCCAAGGTGATGACTTGTTACATCAAGTCCATCAGTTTCTGAGGCACCATCTATCATTTTTGTCCAGTTCGCTCCTACAGCAAAAACGCCAAGATATTTGTTGTTATCATCAACTGCATAAACAGCGTATCGATTATTACCCTGACTTGAAACAATAAGGTAGTGTTGATCGTTCACCGTAAATAAGCTCATGCCTTCAATATCAGCATGCACGTCGCTTGTAGCGGTTGCTATCAATGTATCAGCCGATTTCTCGTCCAAGTTTTTCAACCATACTCCCGTTGACTCTTCACCGTAAAATAGTCGCAAGTTCTCATCATCACTAACACAGCCTTCAGGCTGACTTGGCACCGTCCACTGCATAGTCATTGTTGCGGTGGCCATATTATTGTTAAATTCAATATTGTATCTTTGAAAGCGGCCATCCGTATCGTTTATCCATACTGCCAAATCTTTGCCGTATTTACCCATACATAAGCCATAAGGATCTGCCAGATCGGTTTTTAAGTCGCCAAGCAGTGAGGGTAAGCCGGTTCCTCTGTCTATTTTAAATAGGCTAATGCTTTGAGAGGTACGGTTGCTGGCCGCAGCAATATCTACTGTTTCACCATTTACGTTAATGTTGTAGCGAATATCCACATTATTCACCCGTCCAACTGGCAGAGATTTGAGTAATTTTCCCTCTAGGTCATAAACATTTAACCCGGACTTTTTGTCTGTGCCATAAACGAGGCTTTGTGATGGTACTTTACTATTTACCCAAATAGCAGGATCATCTGCCGCATCACCATATGATTGCACCGGCTGTGTTTGACCATAAGGTGTAAAGCTTTGCTGCGCTTCACCTTGTGTTATATCACCTTGCTTGGTTGGAATATTGCTCAATTCGATGTTACGACTGTGCCCTGATTTTTCATCGAATAGATGCGCAACTAACGATGTACCCTCACGTTGTAATTGAAGTGTTTTAGGTGCCACATCATGTGTAAGCGCAATTGGGTTGAAGGTATTATTTGTAGAATCAAACAACCAGATATGATTGGAGTCCGGTGATACCACTGCAACATCGCCAAATGAGGTAGCATCTACATATTCAACTTCTAGCTCAGTGGGTAGTTGTAACAATGTACGATTTACCTCATGCTCGGGGTTGGCGGAATAACGCCAAATACCAATGTTTTCTTCTGCGATATATAGAGTTTGAGCGGTATCGTCCACGGTACAAGATTTTATATTAGGCCCCACGGTAAAATCTCTTACAGGGTGCAAATACCAGTGCTCGATATTTTTGGTATTGATGGCCAATTGCTGCACACTGCCATCTACATCCACGGTATAAAGTTCAACATGCTCAGACGAACTACCAACACATAAAGCATCGATAGCAGTGTTTTTTGCCGAAAACTCAGCCATAGCTCTAAGCTCTCCCACGGCGACATCTACTTTTATCAACTGAACTTTACCCGAGTTAATATCAAGCGTTGATAATATTCCCACTTGTGAAGACTCAGGGAGCCATCGAAAGTCTAAGTGCTCCGACTTTATATCAATGCTCGAAAGCACCTTGCCTTGTGTATCAAGTAGTGCCACTCCTTGTGTGCTACTGACAGCTAAGTATGGCCGTTCATCTACACCCAAGGTATTAACAGGGTAAATAAACTCTGCATGCGTTAGCCATGGCTCATCTGACGCATAAGCATTTGTTGTATGCCCATAGGTAAATAAACTACATAGAAACCAAGATAAGGGGAAAGATAAACATTTCATACTGCACTCTCATTTATTGCTCAGGTTTGTTAACTTGGCGCAGACAGTAGCTACCCTTTATGACAAAGATATTTCAGCAAACAACGCAAGCATGTAAGCTTGGCTATATTTGCTCAGATTATCGTATTTACATGGTAAATTTGAGCTAATTTGACCTTTTACCTGAAATATTAAGATAAGATTGGGGCTTAAAAATATAGATGTCGACTAACTATGACCCTTCTCGCTGTCAGCTTTGGCACTCACTTAAGACACCAATCGCATTACGTAAGCGTAAGTACGCAACTATGCAGTAAATAACTTGGGCTTCGGATAATTGATGTGCGCTGATCCGACCCTAGAAAGCACACTCCCCACCGCTACTTAGCTTGGCTCGGGATAAGATTTGAGTTAATCAGCTAATATTGCAAAAAAACTTAACGCTGTTGTTAGGGGTAAAAGCCACTAGAGAACAAGTTATTATCCCACGTTCAGGTTACTTAGGTGAAAAGTCCGGTGCAACGGCACACAATTTGTCATATAGCGCTTCATCACCATTACTGCGCTCGGAGCCTGGTAAGATGATACCATGCAGCTGTGAGCGCAGCTCATCCCAGCGAGCATGCAGTACCAGCCAATTGTATTCGTCATAGGTGCCTTTAAAAATCACAGGTTTTATTTCAATAAAGGGAAGCTCACCGTTACTGGCTTGATTTGCTTGATGCGCTTTAAATTCTTTTTGCCACCGCGAGCCAATCCTGTCAACTCGTCCAATTTGCTGCTCTACCACCCCCGGATTCCACTCTGGATGTAGTAAATACACCACTCGACATGCTCTATGGAGATTAAGCCCTTCTCGACCAACGGTCGATTGAGCAACCATGACTCTGGGGTAGCTGTGCTCGCGATTAAACCCGAGCTGCATCACTTTACGACTATGCGGATCGGTATCACCATACATAAACCTAGCCATCGCACCTCTCACGTGTCCAAACTCTTTAATCACCCGCTCCTCAATCAAACGCCACTGTTCGTCAGAAACTCGCATATTAGGATTATCGCTTTCACTACATGCCGCTTTTGCACTTACCGCATCCATTAAACTCATAAAACTTTTAGCCAACTCTACCGATGAAGGGATCGACGAGGCTTTATCCGCCAGTTCAAAAATAGCGTGCATAAAAGGCGTTATGTTTTTACTCTTTGACCCGGCTTGCTGCGACGTTTGAAATTTTTCAAATAAGGCCAGAGTCCTTGAGTCAAAGACCTTTTTGGATTTTGCAATCTTCTTAATGAGGGTGTTTTTTTCCCGACTTAACCGTTTGTCATTGGCTTTATATTGCTTGCGTAGTTTTTGGTTTATTTCAGTCAGTGTCCAACTGATATTTAGCTGCTTGCATGCCATTTTCACAGCAAATTCTTCTGACTCTTCGTGGTTTTTTCCACCAGCCCATATCTTACTTTGTGGCCAGTACGTTTTCTTTTTTAGTGACTTGAGCATGGCTCTGGCGTTCAATAAATTGGTTAGCGCTCGCATCGGTCTGGTCATTTTGCCAAATACCAATACTTTTTGCCTTTGTCGCAAATCTTGCTCTATTTCATTCACCACCTTGATAATGGCAGGGTGACTATACAGTGACGCTTCGCCTGATTGGTAGGATTGTGTAATGACAGATTGCCACCAGTTTGCCCTTTGCTGCTTTTTATAAGTGGCGACGTCGGTATCTTGGTTTTTGGTGTACTTAGGCGCTTTCATTGCACTGTCTATGATTTCTGCAATACCATGACCACTGGCAAGCGTTAACCTCGCTCTTTTTGATTTTCCATCTGGTAGCTTATGGGCAGCCGCTGAGAATCCCTCAACGGCACACACAATTTGCTTCCACTGCGGCGATAGTTCTGAAACTTCTATCAATATCGGCGTATATCGCCGGTAAGCATTGATTGATAGCCCAGAGACTTTACAAAAATCACGAATATACCTATCTTGACGTTTGTCTCTTCTTAGTAAATAAGGCGAAAGTGCTTGTTCAAAGCGCTTAGATATAGCCTGATACTGTTGCACAATTTTCTGGTCTGCACGCCATGTTTTTCTAAGTTGAGTTATGGTTTGCACATATTGGTATGCCACTTTCAAAATGTCATCTCGTTGAGATTGTGGCACACAGATCCGATTTAGTATGTCGCCCCACTGCCCCACATCAAGCTCCACTGGAGTGGCGGTCATGGCAATACGACGTGCAGTGGGGGTTTGTAACACAATATGCTCTAAGATAGCATTTAGACTACTTTCATCACCCCGGCTTTTATGCGCTTCATCAATCACGACAAGATCAAACTCTCCAAGCCCTAAGCCCACCGCTTTTTTTAGTAAGGTTTTATTTTGCTCATCAGAACAAAAGTTGCTATCTAACATAGCTCGACGCCAATCAAATTCTTTGACTATCTCGGTCAATACAGGATGGGGATAAACGCGTTGAACAATTTCTTTGGCACAGTTTTCAGCTGTGCCAGCATGCCTACCTGACCAATTTTTATACCCTTTTGGGAAGCGCTTACTGGTGCTTTTACAATACTGCGCAAAAACTTGAGGTAGCAAAGCAAAACGCGCAGAGTTTGAATTTTCACTCACTCGCCAACTTGCAAAGCGCTGAGAGAGCAAGACTATTTGCTCATTTGACCACGCAGAAGCGTGTTCGGTATCACTGTAGGCATCTAAGAAGCGCCATAAACTGGTCAGTACAGGCTTGGATTTTAACCATGGGTCTCGCGCAGCCAATTCAGTTTGCCATTGAAACCCCAGATTAGACGGGATAATGACCAAAACGCGTCCGCCTGCTCGCTTAACTGCATTAATGATCTCCACTGCTATTCGGGTTTTGCCCATGCCTACTTCGTCTGCGATGATCACACCCGACTTCTGCAAGCGTTTAATCATCGCTCTTACACTGATTTTTTGCCCTTCATCTAGGTGGTTATTGTCATCGACTGAGTCAAGCAGTAGATCCGCAACCTGTTGCCAACCATCAAATTGCATCACCTGTTCCTATTCTATGTAATTGCGCTAGCTCGAGCTTTTTCTCAATTCGACTAAGCGTTTTTTCGTAACGTTTACCGTGCTCATTTTCTACTGTTTCAGCAAACTGAGGTCGAAACGGTGAATGCCAAAGTGGCGACAAAGGATTGACCGCAAGCTCCTTAAAATAAGCAAATGCCTCATTTTGCTTTAGCTGCAATAGCGTTTGCTCAAGTCGAGCACACCACTGTGGCCAATCTTGCTCTAACACTTGTGTTTGCTTTTCGGCAATTAGCTCAACTAATCCCATCATTGCGTTAATAAGATAGCTTTTATCTTCCGAAGACGTCGAGCTAGAAGCACTGGCAGTACCGCCGCCTTGCCCCTTTTGGTCTATACTGTCATCAGCAACACTCAGCGCATTTGGAAAGGCGCTAAACGCTTGCCACGCATCATCAAGTTCTAACTGTGGCAGCACAGTTGCGGCAATACGACCAAACTCATCAATCACCGGTATATCTGCACTCAAAGTCATTCCATCATTATGATAACTAACCGTGAGTTGTCGAGGTGTCTCTCCATACCAATTTATGCGTTCAGTATTTTTAACACGATATTGACCACGGTGGCGCTTATCGAACTTACATTTGGACGTAAAAGGGACATTTGGTTTTAGCACACAATACTGCTGAGCTGTGCGTGTAATTACAAAGTACGCAATGGGTAACGCAATATGTTGTGATTGCTGCTCCGTAAACTCGCTGCCTGATTGTAGGCTGTTAAGATCAGTAACCTGGTATTCTTTTTCTAAGCACACCGGAAACTTGTTGCTAATCGCACTGTCTGGATTATCTTCGCCACCCCAAGTTAACCCTTTAGGACTGAATACGATGCCAGCCTCTAAGTTCCCCCCGCTATAAGATGCTTTTTGGGTAAAGCCTGGCTTAGTAAGATTGCCAGATCCTAAGTACACCCATGCCTGTCCACAGCTATCCCGATTACGCTGCTTATACGCAGAAAAAATAAATTTTCCGTGTAGGCTTCGGCTTTGCTTGCCTTGTTTTGAAAGCGGATCATAAGCTAGGTACACTTGCCATTTGTCTTTTATTAAACTGCCAAAGCTATGCGCTACTGCTTGACAAGAGTCTGGATTAACAACAATGTGTTTTTGTGCGCCTAGACTGAGTAACCCTTGTTCCAAAAGAGTGTTATGAATATGGCTAAGTACTTTAGGCGAGCCGCGGTGCTCCGAGTTTTCGTAAAAGCCAGATCCTAATAGTAAAAGATTGCGTTTTTTATCACCACTGTGATGTTTTATAAGTGGTGCGAGCTGCGCGCACAGCGCTTGCGTTCGGTTGTCGAAAAACCTAGCTTTTATGCCTTGAGTGCGCTTTATTCCTGTCAGTATACGATGAAAGTTGTAATAATCTCGCCCACCAACTATGCCGTGGATATTTCCTGCGGCGGGATTAAAAATACGTGTATCTACATTAGTTAATATGTCGCTCAATAAGTGATAGGCCGCGGCAATATCAGCAATACCTTGTTTATCATCACTACGTAAGTCCACATCTATCGACCACACAAAATCTAGACTGTCTTCAAGTGTCTGTCGTGTCCAGTTACCTGTCGATACGACTAACCTAAAAAGATGGTCATCAGATGCGAGTGACTTAAACCCCAGCAGCGCCACTTTACTGTGGAGTAAGTTAAAGTTTCTTTTCCCCTCACTGCGAAACGGAAGGTGAATAAGGCCAGGACATGCTGTTGGTGACAACTGTGCACGTCTTGGGTCTAAAACAAGCGCTAATCTCATCGCTCCTTGATACGCTCTTTGCATTGTTGTTTGCAGCGTGAATTTTTCAATTGCCGTGTTTAAAAAATGCACATCGGCAGAGTAACCAACGATAAGACCAAACATCCCTGCATAGCCTGCTGGCGAGATAAACTGATCACTAAGTGCTTTGGCCTGCTCCTTACTCATCAGTGTCATCCTCCTTACCTTCAAAGTCTCTGTTGAGCTGATACATATTCGGTACTCTGTATGAGATATTTGGAGCAAAGCGCTGTGTTTTATTGCCTGGCTCCGAATGGACAGGATCTGGGTCGCCAAAGGCTGCCGCAGGTAAGATACATTGCTCTATGTAACGCAGCACAACTTCATCTTTTTCAACTAAAAATTGGATCACTGCTATATCACTTTGCTGAGCACATGACTTTGCAAACATTGTCGCTTCTTGATTGCATGTGGGATCATAGGATAACGCCAAAAATGCGGTGGCAGCTTGTCTCAACAATGTAGTGGCGTCCTGAATCCCGTTAGGTAGCTTAGCCGACAATTTTAGCTTTTTAGACTGCAACCCCAGGATATGAACTTCAATCACATTCAGTAAACCCAGTGCCTTGTCTCTAAGCGCGAAAAAGTATGCGCCACTTTTTAAGTCGTTGAAATGAGAGGCATCAATACAATGCGGCCGTTGCCAGCTTTTCCAAGCTTTACACTCTGCGTACTTGACCCACTCCAGTATCGCTTTTCTTCTTATCACTGCGGTTTCATTGCCCGACAACAGCGCTTGGCGAAAAATGGCTAAAGCCATTGTATCAAGCTTAATGTGAGGCGCGAGTACCCGAGTTAACTGATAAGGATGATGAGGGAGTTGTTTTAGGCCAAGCACCCATTGAGTAAGAAAATTTGTTACGTTAATTTTCGTGATCGCACAACCTGCGCTAACCAGATCAGCTCCTTGCTCACTGAGTCGAAAGTTATTAAAACGTTCGCCTTTGGAGTTGACTAGACCAAGAGCTGGTAAAGCTTGTACCGTACTCATTCTCATTGGTTGAGTCACATAAAAGTACGCTGCGCTAAATGTATCATAGGTCGTATTTTTTGGCGCTCGTAACTTTGTGATCCCCCTTAAACGCCGATTGGGTTGCCAATTATTTTCTTTGTAACCTAAGTAACAAGCCAGCGCCTCGATGGCATTCGTAACCTGAAGGTTATTGACATGCTTGCCCAAATCACGCACTTGTTGAGCAACTTGTATCCCCAAACACGCAAGAAAAACAGGTTTGACATATTTTACACCGCCAAGGCCGGGGACTGCCAGCTCATTAAACTGGCGGGTAACTGAGTTAAGCCCCAGGGTGCGGGTTCGCTTTTGTGAACCTATTTGCTCTGGTGGCATGACTCCCCACTGCATCATAAAATCCTTATCATAAACTTATATCTGTGCTCGCATTACTATCAAAAGCAATCTGTTCGCCATCAAGCATTGTTAAATATTGCCCAAGCTATACTTATGTTTAACAAACTATTTAATCTGAACTCGATGTAGAATGTTAGTTAACTAGCTGAAATATATAATACTAAGCTTGCCAGATGTTTTTACCCAATACTAGATAAGCTTGCGTACTTGTCGCTAACCTCTCACACAGTTGTGAGCAGCGACAGCTTTAAGCACACAAATTATTAGCCGGTATAAAAACTATTTTTCCTATCTATTCAATCTGACCTCGACTACCATAAGACGTAGACAAACCGTGCAAGGAAACTAATGTGCCACTGCCGAGTATTTATCAAATTCGACTTCTGCCGCTCATTGCCGCACTGGTTGTACTTATCGTTGGAATGGCTTATGGACTAGTTTTATTTGAGCAAGAAAAACAGCATCATGCGGAGAAGGTTTCATCAGCGTTGTCTTCCCGTTTGGCACATATTACCGAGGGAGTCCGAGAGCGGGTTACTTTATATTGGTATGGGGTTCTAGGTCTTCGCTCTGCCATCTACGCAAATCCACAGCAGTTTAATTATCAAGCTATGCAGCAATATATTCAGTCTTTTAACTTTGAGCTTGAATATCCCGGTGCTCGCGGACTGGGGTTTATAAAATATATTCCTACGGCACAGCTCGATACCTTTGTTGCTAGTGCTCAAGCTGAGCGTGGTGATAATAGCTTTTCTATTAAATACTTAAACCCACACTCAGACAGTAATTTTGTTATTCAATATATTGAGCCTGAGATAAATAATAAACAAGCCGTGGGACTAGATATCGGCTCTGAGGAGAATCGTAGAGCCGCAGCTTTAGAGGCTGCAATAACCAATTCGCCGAGACTTACCGCTCCTATTACGCTTGTACAAGCTGACAACAAAATTAAGTATGGCTTTTTGATCCTCGCCCCCGTTTACAACACACTTACAGATATTAGCGAGGAAACAATCCACCTTGATAACCTCGTCGGTTGGACATATTCACCACTACTTATTGATGAAATTCTCTCTACCTTGTTGTCTTTTAGACAAGATGTATCCGTTCAAATATCTGACGTCACTAACGCAGGAGCTGCAATCCCCTTTTACAACTCTATACCCAAAGGTACTGTGACAGCAACGCATATGTCAACCAAGCAGCTATATCTATTTGGTAGAGTGTGGGAGGTAACTACCTCTCCTACCCCAATGTTTATAAAATCACTAAACCTAACTTCTCCCAACTTGATACTCCAAGTCTCTTTACTGGTTTCATTTTTACTCGCCGTTATCACCTACATTATACTGTTGAGCTATCTTCAGCAGCGCCTTGCAGAAAAAGAGAAACTAGCGGTAGAGGCCGAGAAAGCGCTGTCACTTGGAAAGTTGAACTCATCTTTAGAACAAGAAGTAAAAGCCCGCACCAAAGAAATAGTCAAATATAGTCAACTTCATACAAGCATTGTTGAAGGCTCTGGGTACGCTATAATCGCAACCGACAAAAGCGGAAATATAACCCAGTTTAACCCCGCCGCAGAGCGCTTGCTTGGCTATAAAAAAGCTGAGCTAATTGGTAAATACTACCCAGATAGCTGTCACCTAAAAAGTGAAGTAATAGCAAAAGCACATGCCCTTACCGATGAACTGAAACAGCCGATCCAACCTGATTTTGAAGTCTTTATTGCAAAAGCGAAACAAGGCGAGGTAGACACTAGCCGTTGGACATACGTCACCAAACAAAATCAACATGTCCAAATAAAATTAAACGTTACTGCTTTGAGAGATGAACAAGGTCAAATCGATGGCTTTTTAGGGATCGCAAACGATCTTACAGAGCAGCTTAAACACGAACGGGAGCTATCGCAGGCAAAAGAAGCTGCAGAGCAAGCAGCAAAGGCCAAAGCTATGTTTTTAGCAAATATGAGTCATGAGATACGAACACCAATGAATGGCCTGTATGGCACCCTACAATTATTAAAATCAGAGCCGCTTAGTAACACTGCATCTGATCTTGTGGAAAAAGCCACTTATTCTATTAAGGCACTTAACACAATTATTAACGATATATTAGACTTTTCAAAAATAGAAGCTGGCCGGATCGAGCTAGAGCAACGGGTTTTTGATATTGGTGTGTTGATAGAGCATTTGCACTCTGATTTTTTAGTACTAGCTAAAAATAAGGGATTAGATTTTAAGGTAGACATGATGCTTGAGCACAAGCATTGGTTGGGAGATGAGGTAAGGACGAGGCAAATATTACTCAATTTACTGTCTAACTCGATTAAATTTACCGAGTCTGGTCATATTAAGATACAAGTAACAACACTAGAAAATGAGACAGGTTTGCTTATCAAAGTGATAGATACTGGGATAGGCATGAGCGACACAACCATACAAAAGCTATTCTCCCGATTTGAACAAGCCGATAAATCAACAACCAGAAAGTTTGGAGGAACAGGCTTAGGGCTATCAATTACTCGCTCACTAGTAGAACTCATGGCGGGTAAAATTAGCGTAGAAAGTAAACTTGGCCATGGTAGCGTGTTTACTGTCGAGCTGCCGCTACAAAGATCTACGCAAATAGCAACTTCATCCACGCATACTGAAGGCTCGGCACCAGATCTTAGTGGAGTTGCCATTCTCCTTGCAGAAGATAATCCAATCAATCAAATGGTTGTCCGTTCAATGATCAACAAATCCAATGGTGACATCACCCTTGCAAATAACGGAAAAGAAGCGATTGAGCTGGCTACTAAACACTCACCCGATCTCATTTTAATGGATATTCAAATGCCAGAGATGGACGGTGTTGATGCCTGTAAATACTTAAAACAACATCACCCTCAAATTCCCATTATCGCTCTAACGGCTAACGCATTTGCAGAGGACAAAGCACTCTATGAGCGAGTTGGTTTTGACGGATATGTCGCCAAACCAATAGAACAAAATGAACTCATAAGTGTGATAGACACTGTACTCAATTATCAAAAACAACACCTTAATATTAAATAAGAATTCATAAATGATGAATTATTATAAAATTAGTGTTCCCGTTTTACTTTACTGATAAACTCATTTTTATATTAAAAAATAGCTTTTCAGGGCTCTTCGCTAATGCCATATACAAGTTATATCCTACTTAGTTTGTTACTTTTTTGCAGCGCATTTGAAGTCATTGCAACCTGTAGTAAGACGTTACGTGTTGGTTTAAATGAAATTTATTGGCCACCCTATATTGAGCACCAAGACAATACCTTATCTGGTCTTGAGATATCAGCATTAAACACCATTTTTACTCGCCCAGCGTATTGCCTTAAATACATAATTTATCCTTCATCAGCGAGAATGTTTGCAGAGATCCAAGCTGGTAATATCGACTTACTTGTTGCCGCAACTCAAACCCCAGATCGAGTAAAATATGCCCACTTTACTACAGCATATCGTCAAGAGACCATGGCGTTATTCCAACTAAAAGAAAACCCAAGAACCGATATGCATATCGAGTCGCTTCTACTTACAGACAATACCTTTGCCATCAATAATGGCAGCTACTACGGTGATACCTTTGCAACGTTGACTCAAAACCACAACAACGAGCAGGTTATCCGCCTCCCAAATGCGACACGGCGGTTTGACTTACTGCGGATTGGTAGAGTCGATTATGCAATTGAGGATAAGTTGGCTGGTAATCATTTGATCAGATCTTCTAGTTATACGGGTATTGTCTATGCAAATGTTGATGCCTTTAGCACACCAGTGCGTTATATGCTTAGTAAAAAAACCATCACCTCAGATGAGTTAAGTACGATCAATCAACTCATTAATGCGAAGCAAGCTGAGCTACATGCTTTATTTATGTCCGATACGAAAAGCGGCACTTTATAATATCAATTGAACAACCAGAGATATTGAGCGAAGCCATGACGATTGAGAAATCGCTTTCGCTCAATATTTACACCTCATTCTACTACGTAACATCAGCAAATAGCCAAACTCAGCTTGCCACATGTTACTGCAAGCGACTACATTTATTATATTGACTACGGTACTGCGAGGCAGATTTGCGACGCTCGATTGTTTTCATTCTTTGGCTGATTTGTATGATAAAAGCAGCTCTAGCTGATGACTCGACGCAGTTTGCACAAAAACTAGATGAAGCTAAGGACTATTTAACCGTTAATCCAGCTCACTCTCTAGTCATTTTGGATAGCCTAGAAGGCTTGTCAACCGCTCCTGTTGACCTTTATATTCAATGGCATTTACTAAATGCTCGTGCATCAGTTCCAACTAATCAGCAAGACCGCCTTTATGACTCAATCAACGCTGTTTTCGCTCATTCACATACAGTGACATTCAAAGCAAACCTTCCTACTGTGCTGAGTGCTCTGGGCATTTGGTTACGACACCAAGAATACTTGCAGGACGCTGAAATGAGTTTAGAGTGCGCTTATAAGTATGCAAAAAACGATCGCCAAAGATTATCTTTGATGAACAGTATCGCACTACTTGCACGCAACCAAAATCGTTATAAAAAAGCCCGTAACATTTATCACAAAGCACGTCAGCTTGCCATTGAACTGAAACAAACTCCTATCCTTGCAATGTTGGAGAGCAATTTAGGGAGTTTGGCGTTAGATCAGGGAAAAGTACCAGAGGCTGAGCAGTATTTTCGCAGTGCGCTACTCGGCTATCAGGCTATTGATAAACGAGCTGGACAAATATCCGCAGGGATCAATCTTATGTTTGTTTTTCTAATTCAAAAACATATTGTCAATTACGAACGACTACAAGGGCCAACTTCAACACTAACTAATGCTTTTCCAAATGTGGCAAAACAAGCGTGGTTACAATGGCTAGAAGCACGCTATCATCAATTAGAAGGTGAAATTATCAGTCAAGCAACAAGAGATGAACTGCAAGTCGCTTATACACAATTAGAGAGTGATAAGGTAAAAATACTGGTACATCGTTATTTAGCGAAGGAGCTAAGTGTTGACATCATCGCTCCCCAACCGATAACAGAAAAATCTTTTTCGAGTTCATGGTTTGCAAAGGTAAAACGCTGCCAATGGTAGCGGGGCATCAAATAGCATAATCGGCTACATTTAGCGCTAATACCAATTTTCTTAATTAAGTGGTCTATTTTGAGGCGAGAAAATCTTGTCGATAACCGGCAAAAA
>NZ_RCSQ01000058.1:0-36671 GCF_004103255.1 Pseudoalteromonas sp. PS5 | reverse complement strand
GCTCAATTAAATGAGCAAATTTGGCGATTACAACACGTGCAAGCGGTGTTATCGCCAACAGTGGTTCGCCTAAAAGTAGACCACTTAATTAAGCAAATTGGTATAAAGTCGAAGCTTGTTTACGAGTTTGAGCTGTTGTGCGGGTATTACATCGCTCCTCGTATTACAACAGAACCATTTTAAACGTGTGGTAAATATCAATTAAGCGAATTGGTAGCACCCAAGTTTTGAATAAGGAGTGAGCTTACTTAGCGGTATTAAGCTCACATTAAATTTATGCCTCATTCAAACCGCAGGGTAAGCGCGTTTCACAATATAAGAGTGTCAAATGCAAATCTTAAAAAATTGCACTTTCTGTTTAATGTTCACGGCGATGTTTAGCTCATCTGTATATTCAGGTGAAAGTCATGATGATGATGACCACGCTGTGCATGAAAATGACAATCAAATCGTTCTCACCCAACAACAACTAGATTTTGCTGGAGTTAAAATCGAAACGCTACAATTGCAACACCATGAGCGACTTTATTTTGCGCCAGGTGAAGTGAAAGCTAATGGTTATACCAGCTATCTTGTTGCACCTCGAGTGGACTCTATTGTACTGGAGCGCCATACCACATTAGGTTCAATGGTCGAGGTTAATGAGCCTTTAATCACTTTGTTTTCCGAAGCGATGGCGCAAGCACAGTCACAGTATCTAATTGCGTCAACGCAGTGGGATAGAGTTAAACGCTTGAGTTCAACAGCCATTAGTGAGCGAGCACGTGTTCAAGCGAATGCTGACTTTAGTGCCGCTTATTCGAGGTTAATAGCACTGGGAGTCGAAGGCACTGCGATCGATGCAATTAAACATAAACCAGCAAGTGAGTTTGGGCACTATACCTTAGTTGCCCAGCGTGCAGGGATTGTGACTCAAGACTCATTCACTCAAGGGCAGCATGTTGCAGCAGGCAAAACCTTAATGGCGATCTCCGATGAAAACGAGTTATGGGTAGATGCGCAGATACAACCGAGTTCACAACTTAAATTAACGTCCGATATAAAAGCATGGGTTAATGTTGAAGGCAAGGATCACGAAGCTCAAGTTGTTCAAGAAGCCCACACACTAGATCCAATCACTCGAACTCGACGGGTACGCCTGTTGGTAAAAAACTCAGAACACAAACTGCATGCCGGTATGTTTGTTAATGTTTATTTCCGTATCCCTTCAACAGCACAAGCTATAGCTGTACCTGATGATGCGCTGAGTCGCAGCACTGATGGTGATTGGGTGGTCTATGTTGAAGCCTCGCCAGGTACGTTTTATCCCAAAGAAGTGCAACTGGGCGAACGTTTTGGTGAACAGGTTGAAATTATTGGATTAAGTCCAGGTCAACGTATTGCAATCAACGGTGCGTTTTTTATTGCATCAGAGCAGGCGAAGGCAGGCTTTGATCCACATAATCACTGAGGAAGCTTCATGATGTTAAATAGAATAATCGACTTGTCAGTAAATAACCGGCTACTCAGTGTGCTGTTCTTAATAGTGATTGTTGCGGTATCCGCTGTCAGTATTCCCAAACTTAATTTGGATGCGTTTCCTGATGTCACCAATGTACAGGTCGCGGTTAACACAGAAGCTCCTGGGCTTGCAGCAGAAGAAGTTGAACAATTGATCACATATCCAATTGAGGCAACTATGTATGCCCTGCCAGATGTGGAGCAAGTACGTTCTATTTCCAAAACAGGGTTATCTGGTGTAACAGTTGTATTTAAAGAAGGCACTGATATCTATTTTGCAAGGCAGCTGGTATTCGAACGATTAGAAGCTGCAAAAGCACTTATTCCCGATGGCGTTGGCACGCCTGAAATGGGTCCTAATACATCAGGACTTGGGCAAATATTTCAGTATATGCTTAGGACTAAAGAGGGAGCTGAGTATGATGCGATGGCGCTACGTAGCCTCAATGATTGGGTCGTAAAGCTATTAATAATGCCAATTGATGGTGTGACAGAGGTATTGTCATTTGGTGGTGATGTGCGTCAGTACCAAGTTCATATCGATCCAAATAAGCTGCTAGCTTATGCGCTATCTCAGCAGGATGTTATCAATGCGATAGAGCGTAATAACCAAAATGTTGGGGGCTGGTATCTGCAACATGGTCAAACACAGTTAGTGGTCAGGGGCACAGGTTGGTTTAAAAGTGGTGAGCGGGGAGTTGAAGAGATTGCTAATGCGCCAATCAAAACCATAGATGGCACTGTTGTAAAGGTGGCACAAGTCGCGACGGTTTCTGTCGGAGCTGAGATCCGCCAAGGTGCTGTAACGATGTCAAAGAAACGAGAGTCCGGCGAGGTAGAACAATTGGGTGAAATTGTTACCGGTATTGTACTTAAGAGAATGGGAGCTAACACCAAAGCCACGATAGATAGTATCCAAAGTCGTATTACACTGATAAATCAAGCATTACCGGAAGGGGTAATATTTGAGCCATTTTATGATCAATCAGATTTGATCAGTAAAGCCGTACACACTGTTGTGAAAGCGCTAATATTGGCTTTTGTTTTTATTGTCGTCGTACTGGCACTATTTCTTATGAATCTTCGAGCGACCTTTCTTGTACTTATATCTATCCCAACCTCTATTGCGATGGCACTTTTTGTAATGGCTTGGTATGGAGTGTCAGCTAACTTGATGTCGCTTGGGGGAATTGCAGTGGCAATTGGGATGTTAGTCGATGGCTCGGTTGTAATGGTAGAAAACATCTCTAGACGTATCATACAAAACGATCCCAAGGGCGATAACGCTATTATTCAAGTCGTAAAACTTGCCTCAAAGGAAGTTGCAAGGCCGATTTTTTTTGCTGCCAGTATTATTTTAGTTGTTTTTACGCCACTTTTTAGCTTTGAAGGGGTTGAGGCAAAGTTATTTCACCCTATGGCAATTAGTATCATTTTGGCGGTGGTGGCTGCGGTATTTGTTGCATTAGTGATTGTACCGGCTTTGGCTGTTTATGTTTTTAAATTTGGCGTCGAACAGAGAGAAAGTTATGTACTGACACGATTAGAAAAAGCATATCGCCTGAGCTTAAGCCGAGTAATGTACTGGCGAAAGTCGTTACTTATGGTTGTTCTATCACTCACGGCGATGGCGGGTTTCACATTTACTCAAATAGGCACTGAGTTTGTGCCTGAGCTAGAGGAGGGAACGATTAACCTTAGGGTTACCTTAGCCCCCTCTGCAAGCCTAGAGACTGCTCTTGACGTTGCACCTAAACTAGAAAGAATATTACTAACATTTCCTGAAGTAACTTATGCCTTAAGCCGGATTGGTCGCGCAGAGATTGGCGGCGACCCTGAACCTGTAAATAATATTGAGATTTATGTTGGACTACAACCTGTAGCACTGTGGCAAAGTGCACACAGCCGAGACGAGCTACAAACACTGATGGAAGAAAAGCTGCAAGCGCATCCCGGCTTACTTTTCAATTTCTCGCAGCCAATCGCCACTCGTGTAGATGAATTACTCTCAGGAGTAAAGGCACAGCTGGCCATAAAGCTGTTTGGCCCAGAGTTGGCAGTATTAGCAACAAAGGGCCAAGAAATAGAAGCCGTAGTGTCACAAGTTGAAGGCACACAGAGCGTGCAATTGGAACAGGTTACAGGGGAAGCGCAGCTAGTTGTTACACCTAAGCGCCAAGTTCTGTCCCGCTATGGACTGGCTGTGAGTGATGTAATGACCTTGGTACAAGATGGGATCGGGGGGAAGCAGGCTGGGCAAGTTATCAATGGCAATGAGCGCTATGACATATATGTGCGTTTAGCACCTGAGTATCGCCAAACTAAAGAGGCGATTGAACAGATACGTATACAATCAAGTTCCGGCGCTTGGATCCGGCTGTCTGATGTGGCGCATGTTGAGTACCAATCTGGTTCACCCCAAGTGAGGCGAGATGATGTTCAGCGTAGAGTGGTCATACAAGCCAATGTGCAAGGTCGAGATATGGGGAGCGTTGTAAACGATATTCGCAAAGCTATTGATAGTAAAGTTGATTTACCTAGCGGTTATGGGATTGAAATTGGTGGCCAGTTCGAAAACCAGCAACGTGCTCAGCAACGGCTAGCCTTAGTTATCCCTATGTCTTTATTATTGATCACATTGCTACTTTATTTAGCATTTGGCTCAATTGCACAGGCTCTGCTCATTTTAGTCAATGTGCCCCTCGCGGTGATTGGCGGGGTATTTTCGTTATACCTTTCAGGTCAGTACCTATCGGTGCCAAGTTCGGTCGGGTTTATTACTTTATTCGGTGTTGCGGTGCTCAATGGAGTGGTGATGGTTGATAGTATCAATGCACGTATCGCCAGAGGTGAAGCTATACATCATAGTGTATTTGAAGGTGCTACTTCTCGCTTACGACCCGTACTGATGACCGCTATTACCTCAGCTTTAGGGCTTATACCAATGTTGTTATCGTCCGGTGTTGGGGCGGAAATTCAAAGGCCACTTGCTAGTGTTATTGTTGGTGGATTATTCACGTCAACTTTATTGACGCTGTTTGTATTACCTGCGTTCTATCCTCTATTCTCCAAACGGAGCAATCATAAATAAATGAAGCGGGTGGTTCTCACCCGCATTCAAAGAGTGTCATTGATGACCATGTTATCAAAAAACCTCACCAGATCTTAACGATGGTCTTACTCAAAAGTTAGTACTACACCACTATACGGCGGAGCTTACCCGGGAATTATTCTCACTTCTTGAGTTATGTCAATGTAAATAAAAATGGTTTGCATTAGTGTTATTGTGATCATATAGTGTGCCTAAGCTCGGGTTAGCTTCTGGTAAAGCTTAAGGTTAAATAAGGGTTAAATATGAAAGATTCTATGGTTGGCGATGCGAACTACACAATCTCTGATACTTGCGAGTTTTCTGCTGTGTTGTCTCCTTGGCAAGCTAAAATAATGTCGGGTAATCAAGCATATAAAGCACAAACATTCTTGCGTGCCCGTGATGAATATCAGTCCGCATTGGTGCTGGCTACTCGGATTTTGGACGAGTTCTTATTGTACCAAAAAGATAATATCGTGATTGGTGCCATTGAGCACAGTTTGCCAGCAGTAGTGGTATCGGCGCATAATCTTGCAGACACATTCATTGCGCTTGAACAACCTAATCGTGCCTGTGCACAGCTCACTTCTGTTCATTTTAAAGTGCACGAAGTTTTTAGTCAGTTGGAGAGTGAAGTCGCGGCTATTGCCCTTCACCATTTGCATAAAACGCGTCAAGAACTCATACATTTTGCCAAACGCTACCCACACCTACCTGAGCTAATTCATCATATTAACGAAGCGATGCTGAATACGCATATACGAGGGCGCGCTTTACACTAAAACTTGGAGGTCGAATGGCTTTTACATTACCTAATTTACCTTATGCTTATGACGCGTTAGAACCACATATCGACGCAAAGACAATGGAGATCCATCATACTTTGCATCATCAAACATATATAAATAAAGCGAATGCGGCACTCGAGGGTACAAAATTTGCTGAGGATAGCACTGAAAGTCTGCTGCGAAACATAAAAGCCCTCCCAGAAAATCTGCAAAAAGCAGTACAAGAACACGTTGGAGGTCATGATAATCACAGTTTATTTTGGCAAATAATGACGCCTAATTTTCTCCCGTTAGGTGATGGTGCGCTGAAACAAGCGATAGAGCAGGAACTCGGTGGATATGAGCAATTTAAAACAGAGTTTACCAACGCCGCGGTGAGCCGCTTTGGTAGTGGGTGGGCATGGTTAGTGGTTGATGAAGATGGCAAGTTATTGATAACAAGTAGCCTTAATCAAGACAGTCCGTTTATGGCTCAACAAACACCTATCCTTGGCTTAGACGTGTGGGAGCACGCTTATTATCTTAAATATCAAAACCGCCGCCCAGAATATATCGCCGCTTTTTATCATGTTATAAACTGGTCAGAAGTAGAAAGAAGATATAACGAAGCCGTCGGTAAACTAGCCTAACTTTAAAAAATAGAGCAGCATTTTTAGCGCAGGAGTTAGTACTGGTCGTAACTCAATGCTAACCCCTGCTTTTGTACTTATTAATACCATAACTTATGTGATTGAGTGCCAAAAATGGCTAGTTTGCCACTTCCATAGCCAGTAGACTGATACAAAACGATGTATGAGCTACGGTCATGTATACACCAGAGGTTTGTTCTGAAGCCAGAAATAGCCGCGATGCTAGGTTTGATGGCTTATTTTTTGTTGCTGTTAAAAGCACCGGTATTTATTGTCGGCCAATTTGTCCAGCACCTGCTGCCAAAGAAAGTAATGTGGAATACTTTCAGTTTGCCCATAATGCTGCTCAAGCAGGTTTTAGGCCTTGTATTCGGTGCCGCCCCGATAGTGCGCCTGGAAGTTATGCGTGGCTTGGAACAGAAACGACAGCTGTCAGAGCTAAAAAGCTAATAGATGAGGGAGCTTTGTTGCGCAGTTCAACCTCATGTTTAGCAGAGCGACTAGGTATATCCGTCAGATACCTCAATAAGATATTTAGCCATTATTTCGGTACCAGCCCTAAACAATATGCCTTGTACAAGCAGTGTGACTTGGCTAAACAGCTGTTGCAACAAACCGACCTTCCTGTAACGCAAGTTGCTTTTGCCGCAGGGTTTAAGTCATTGAGGCGATTTAACGATGCGTTTCAGAAGTTATATCAGTTATCACCAAGCCGGTTTAGAAAGGGAACAAACCGCGACGCTTTGATCTCAATTTATTTATCTTACCGCCCTCCATATAATTGGCAAAGCATGCAGCAATTTTTGGCTAAACGAATTGTCCCAAATCTAGAATGGCTGAATGAACAAAGTTATGGTCGCACTGTCACTGTTCAGGGTATAACAGGGCGTTTTTACGCAACTATAGAACCACACAAACATCGTTTTAAAGTTGATGTTACCTTGTCTGATTTATCATTATTAGTGCCGATGATTGCACAGATCAGGCGAGTGCTAGACTTAGATGCAGATACACACTTTATCGAATCACATCTTCGCAAAGCAGCGCCTGATTTACGTTTACAAGAAGGGCTAAGATTACCTGGAATTTGGGATGAATTTGAAGCAGGGATCAGAGCCATTTTGGGTCAACAAATCAGTGTTCAGGCAGCAAAGAACCTATTGACCTTACTGGTGAGTGAACTGGGGGAGAAGACCGAAGATGGCATGCAATATTTTCCATCAGCGCAGGCGGTGTTTGATAGCGAATTAGTATTTTTTAATATGCCAGCAAGTCGTAAAGCTGCTATCCGCGCGTTTGCGCAGCAATATGTTGAACAACCACAAGTTGACATTGATAGTTGGCAAAATATAAAAGGGATTGGTCCGTGGACTGTGAATTATGCAAAAATGCGAGGATTGAGTCACCCTGATATTTATTTAGGCGGCGACTTAGGGGTAAAAAAAGCCCTAGAAAAGTCGCAGCAAGCAATAAATGTTGATAAATGTGCGCCGTTTCGTTCTTATTTAACTTTTCAACTTTGGCAACTATTATGATAGAAACTACATTGGCGTCACCTGTTGGCGAGTGGATAATTCAAGCATCCGATAAGGGGTTAAGTTATGTCGGTTTCTTCCCAAAAACGCGATACGAGTACGGGGAGAATCAACATTCAACCATGGCGAAGTGCCAGTTACGCGAGTACTTTGCAGGCAAGCGTAAGCAGTTTGATGTGTCTTTGGATGTAGCAGGTACAGACTTTCAAAAGCAGGTTTGGCATGTATTGGCGAAAGTTCCCTTTGGCGCGACTTACTCCTATGGTTGGATAGCCAAGCAATTAGCTAACCCCAACGCGGCAAGGGCGGTTGGTGCTGCAAATGGTAAAAATCCCATCAGTATTATTGTACCCTGTCATCGCATTATTGGCACAAATGGCAAACTGACAGGGTATGCAGGTGGAATAGAGGCTAAACGTTGGCTTTTACAACATGAAGGGGTTATCTGCGAAAAATAGCATATACTGTTAAACAAGGCGTATAGTTAGTTTGCAAAGTACACTTGGAGATACGGTTGAGATTTTTTTTAGTCCTCTGTTTTTTTGCTAGTATGTCTCTGATTGCTGCTACAGAGGTACGTTTTTGTTACGAGGATAAACATGCACCACCGTTTATACATGGAGCAGGGCAAGTAGTACCTGCTGAAAATCCGGGGGTGACGATAGAGATTGTAAAGCAACTAGACGCTCAGCTATCACCCATTCGCATTAATTATGTAAGAAAACCTTGGAGCCGTTGCTTACACGAGTTAGAGCAGGGCAAGGTAGATGCAGTGGTAGCGAGCTATCGTCAATCAAGAGATAAACACATGGCATATCCCAAGCGAGCAGATGGTAAAATTGACAACCGCTACGCTATAAATAAGATTGGTGTGTGTTTATTACAAAATATCGCTAACGACACCAAAATTACACTCCAAGACGCGGTTGAACTTGCTGTGCCAAGAGGATACGCAATTAAAGAGAGTATGCCAGCCAATTTTTCAGTATTCGAAACCGATTCCTTAGAAAATGCAATTACGTTAGTTGAAAATGATCTACTAGATGCGACAATAGGGTTGTGCCAGATCGGTAATATGCCGATTACGCTTTCACCTCCATTTAATCGTCTTAAGCCAGTGTTCCCGCCACTAGAGACCACCTTTGGCTTTATGGCTTTTTCTAAACAATTCTATCAGCTATATCCAGACGCCAGTTGGCTGTTGTGGCGTGAAAGTCAGCGGATTGATCTTGATAAAATGTACCAGCTGTACTTGGATGCCCAGTCTGAAGACTCAGATAAGCAATAGACCTTTGTTCGCTTAGTCAGTAAACTACCACGAATTTTTATCTACAAATAACCATTATGGCTCAGCTTTATTTTTATTACTCGGCAATGAATGCTGGTAAATCAACGACTTTACTACAATCGGCATTTAATTATAGAGAGCGGGGCATGCGCCCTTTTATTATCACGGCGGCCATAGATAACCGCGCAGGAGTCGGCAAGGTTGCTTCTCGTATTGGTTTAGAGGCCGAGGCACATGTTTTTGAAAACCATACCGATGTTAAAGCACTCCTCAGTGATGCCCATGGTAATAATAAAATTGACTGTGTTTTAGTAGATGAATGTCAGTTTTTGACTAAATCTCAGGTGGCTGAGCTTACAGATATCGTTGACGAGTTGCGTATCCCAGTGCTGTGTTATGGACTTAGGACCGACTTTCGCGGGGAGCTTTTTGAGGGCTCTCAATACTTACTCGCTTGGGCTGACAAGTTAATTGAACTCAAAACTATCTGTCATTGTGGTCGCAAAGCGAACCGTGTATTACGAACGGATGAACATGGAAAAGCGATTGCGGATGGCGATCAAGTCGTTATCGGTGGCAATGATAGGTATGTGTCGCTTTGTCGTAAACATTATAAAGAGGCATTAAGCAGTAATCATCAAGACTGACCGCTAAATTTCTCGTGATTGAGCCTCTTGAGGAGATAATAACAGCCCCCTCAAGAGGCTTTTTGGGTTAGATAAACCGCACAAAACAATTTCTGTTTTATCCGTATGATTTGGAAAAACACGTAGCTTGTACCATGCTTTAAAAAACGAAAGAGTGTGAGCACGATGGACAAGCAGCGGACGTTATCATTTTTAAGCCAGTCGGAACCGGCTAAACCTATATCTGCAAACCTAGTAAAACCTTGGGTTGTTTTGATAGTGGATGATGAGCCAGAAGTGCATCAAGTCACTCAACTTGTACTGTCTTCATACCGCTTCGAACAACAACCACTTGAGCTCGTTCACGCCTACAGTAAAAAAGAAGCGATAAACATACTTAACTCAAGAACAGATGTCGCACTTGTTCTACTTGACGTGATAATGGAAAGTGAAGAAGCGGGCTTGGAGTGTGTGCAATATATCCGAGAAGTATTAGGTTATCATCAAGTACGTATCGTACTCAGAACTGGTCAGCCCGCTGCCATACCTGAGCATGAGCTAATGTTACGCTATGATATTAATGATTATAAAAATAAAACTGATCTTACTAAATCCAGACTGTTTACGACATTAACCAGCTCACTGCGATCCTACCAAGATCTTCAACGTTTAGCGTTACTTACCGAAGAGTTAGCGGCATTAAATGAGGGCTTAGAAGACAAGGTAAAACAGCGAACACATGAAATAGAAGCCTCTAATAAAGCATTACGACAAGCATATGATCGGATAGCCAAGCAGCAACAAGCACTCGTTCAATCTGAAAAGCTAGCGTCAGTTGGTCAATTGGCTGCTGGCGTTGCCCACGAAATTAATAATCCATTAGCTTACCTCAAAAGTAATTTAGAGTTTGTACAAAGCACGTTAGTTAAACTTTATAAAGCTTGGCAGACGGTCGCTTCTCAATCTCAGCTTTGTAATCAAGTTCTCAATAATATAGAGACAGAGTACCAACTCAATTGGACACTAAGTGAAAGTGACGATGTAATAGCTGATATGCATTCAGGATTAGATAGGATCCAGTTAATTGTTAAAGAGTTGAGCATTTTTTTCGAGAGTAATCAGACTCAATTTCAATTAGTTGACTTTTATACGCAGATTTTAGACCCTGTAGTGATTAATTTAGAACTCGATGGCGTAAGTTTACAATTGATTGAGTTTGATAAAGGAGACGGATTTGAGCTATTTTGTGCTCCTGCGCTGTTAGAACACAGTTTATACTGTATTATTAGAAATGCCTTAGAGAGCTCTAGTAGGCTAAGTCAAACCATCAAAGTAAAAGTCAAACTTATTGATGAGCATATCCAATTTACAGTGTCTGACACTGGAGAAGGAATAGATACCGAGCTGATCCATAGAGTATTTGATCCCTTCTATACCACTAAATTATCTGACAAGCATGTTGGTTTAGGACTAACGGTTGCCTCAAGTATTATTAAGTCTCATAGTGGGCAGCTACACATTCAATCTCAGGTAGGCAAAGGCACTGATGTTACAATTACCATCCCTTTAGTTCAGCCAGCTTTGAACAGAAATACGTCTGACGGTAAATAGTTGTGCTTTCGTTAGCATACATAGCTACCTTGGGGGATCAATCGCATGGTTAATGCTGGTATTCACTCTAAACCACCCCGCGACTGAGTAACGCTTTTTGTTGGCCACGAGCACCTCGTGAGGAAATTCGTCACTTAGAAATGTGACCAACGTGCCGTAGCTGGGCGTTACCGTTGTCAAAATTTGCTCGTGCTTGTTAGGGTTATACACCACTAATTCGCCGCCATCTTTAGCTGACCAAGACTGGTTTAAATAAAGTACTGTCGTCAAAATTCGGTTTGCTTTACCTTTAAAAGCATCCACATGTTTTTTATAAAAAGCACCCGGAGGGTAGACAGCAAAGTGGCTTTCATAGCTAAAAAGTCCCATAAATAGGCGTCTATTTAGGTATGTTTTCAGCTCTGCCATATTGTCTAACCAAGCAGCTTCTAGCTCGTTGTTAGCATCGAGCCAATGTATTTTGTCTCTGCGAATTTTCTGGTTTTGTTCATGCTCGGTAAGGCGGCCAATACCTGCCGGCTTAAAATCTGAGCTCGTCAGTTCAGCGATCCTTATTTCTAATTTGGATAAAATCTCTGAACCGATAAAGTTGGGTAATATACTGATCCCAGTTGATTGTAAGTCTTGTGCTATTTTCTCGAATGGGAATGTTAAGTCTAAATCTAACAAAAGCCGCGTCCTTATATTCGCAAAGACGCCTTTTTACCTTGCTGTGGTGCTGCAATCCAGCAAGTTAATTTTACCTTGTCGACAAACAAATTTTGTTAATGATGTTTTTACTCGCAGCTTCTATTAAATCAAGTACTAGCTCAAAACCATGAGTACCTCCATAGTAAGGATCGGGTATCTCATGCTCATTTAGGTCACCAAATTCAAGAAAAAGCATTATTTTGTCTTCTAATCCACTTGGGCAAAGTGCGAGTAACTCTCGACGATTTGACTTATCTGCACATAGTATTAAATCGTAGTCTTCAAAATCACTGGGCTTTACTTGTTGTGCTGAAATCCCTGAGAAGTCATATCCTCGAGCCTCGCCAGCAATGACGCTACGGGGATCAGGTAAGCTCCCTTGGTGATAACCAATGGTGCCTGCGGATCCAATCTCAATGCTACAGTCTGTTTGTGCTAGTTGATGTCTTAGTACGGCCTCCATAGTTGGAGAGCGGCAGATGTTTCCCATACATACGACTAAAATATTTGAAATTGAGCTCACGCGTCTATCCTTTTTAACTTCACCTTGGCGAAAGTTTACCGATTTTTCGATAAGAGCAAAACAAAAAGCACCAATCACGGTGCTTTTTATGCCTAAATTATCCGAAGCTCAGGTGAAATTAATTGAGCGTTAAGACACGTGGATGTCTGTGCTATGAACTGGGCAAGTTTTCATGTGGGCCAAAGACTTCATAATAAATACGTGAAGGGCTTACGCCTGCTCTTAACAATTGAGCCTTAATTGCTGCCATAAAGGAAAGTGGCCCACACAAGTAAAACTCTCCATGTGCACAGGGTAACGATGCTGCGACTGCACTGATATCCATAAACCCAGGTAATGCGTTATGCTCTTTTGACTCCAACCAATTAGTTACAGAAAATTGTTTAATGCCTTTACCTAGCTCGTTAATTTCACCAAGAAATCCTAAGTCTTCGAACGTTTTGTTGGCATGTAAAAAGTATGCCTCAATGTCGGGCATTGTTTGACTATGGACTGCTAGCATACTAAGCATCGGTGTAATTCCCACACCAGCACTAATATAGATCTTTGGACGGTTTGTCTCTTTAGCAGTAAAATCTCCGGCTGGTGGCGTTAGTTTTACCGTATCTCCTGCTTTCAAAGTATGTAAATATTGGGAAACGAGACCATCTGATTTTACCGAAATTCTAAAATGTTTGCAGTTAGGTGCCGCTGACAGAGAGTATTGACGTATTTGTGAAGTTGTTTGAGCGCTTGCTGGCATAAATACTGAAACAAACTGTCCTGCTTTAAATTTAGGTATGGCCTTGCCATCACATGGGCTTAAATAAAAGCTCTTAATGTTTGGCGTGTGATTGACAACTTCATCAATATAAAAATCTCGTGTCCCCTGCCAACCGCCTACTTGCTGAAGCGCATGTTGGTAAAGCCCATGCTCAGCGGTGATAAATAGATCGGCTAAAAATTGGTATGCAGAGATCCAAGCCTGTTCTACCTCATGGGTAAA
Organism: Pseudoalteromonas sp. PS5; assembly: GCF_004103255.1. Taxonomy (NCBI): domain Bacteria; kingdom Pseudomonadati; phylum Pseudomonadota; class Gammaproteobacteria; order Alteromonadales; family Pseudoalteromonadaceae; genus Pseudoalteromonas; species Pseudoalteromonas sp. PS5. The sequence continues at coordinate 23,405 of NZ_RCSQ01000058.1, read as the reverse complement.
TTGTTCTTTTAATTCTGTTTTAAGCGTATTTATTAAATGATGGCCAACGATGTTGTATTGCGCTGGCGATATTCCTAGGCTGACATGCTTATGGTTGATCCGTAAAATTGCATCATTAAGTAGATCAGGTTGATCAATATAAGTAGCGTAAGCGGCCAACGCTGAAAATAAAGCTAATGGTTGGCTACCTGAGGTTTGATGAGATTGATTGAATACGCCTCTCAGTTCGGGGTGCTCAGTGAACATGTTGTGGTAAAACTTCGCTGTGATTTCTGGGCCAACTTTTGCGAGTAACGGCGCGCTTTGCTTCACCAATCTAATCGTTTCATTTGTAAGCATGATTGTTTTGTCTCCAATGTAATGTGAGTAGCCTGAGCTTTGAATAATGAATGCCTTACCCAAACCTCAGGTGAAGTATTAACCCTGTCGCCCATCGAGGCGTTGTTTTAACAGAATTGGGCTAAAGGTGATAAGAAAAAGAAAAAAACCAAACACCCACATTAATGCACTGATCAGCCAAGCGTTGTGGGGGCTAGTAAAGTGAATGAGAAACGCGCGACTTATACCCGCAGCTACAATGCAGGTAAACGCAATCGTTGTGCTGAGATGAGTAGTTAAAGATCTACCGGTGTGTCCGAGGGTAACTCTAGCCATCATGCTTAAAATCATTAAGCTCATCCCGCTGATAGCGACAAGATGTAAGTGGTCACGCCAGAATGCTAAATGGTAGATGCGATTATAGGCACATAGCAACAGCCCAGCAGCGATTGCAAAGTAAGACACGTAGAGCGACCAGAGCAAGGGAACTTTGACCAGTCGTATATCAAACCAGTACACAGCTCTGACAAGGTGTAAACAACCTGATATCAAAAGGCAGCCATTCAAATAATGCGCATGAAGAAATGATGATTGTAGCGGTGAGATACATACGCACAGTATCGCCAGATAAAAAATGGCACGGTCTACCGTTCGGATAGCGGGTTTTTGATCTTTCTGTAGACCTCTGGCAATAAAAAATGGGATCACACGGCCGCTAACAACACCAATTAACAACATGTATGCTATCAAAGAAGATTGACTAAGTAGGCCTACTTGTAAGAAGTCACCATTATTAAGTGCGGTTAAAAATGCGATATTGCAGCATCCAATCACACCGACAGAAAATATAAAAACTCGATTGTTTTTTGACCTTGCTGTGATAATAACTGAGCTTAAGTTAGCCAGTAACAGCAGCCAAAATGTAGCTTGCAATAATAGCGTAAGGATAACGGAGCTTTGTGGAATAAAAAAACTCAATCTTGCAGCGAGCCAAATACCACAGAGAGACAGTAAGGCTGCGCCATTGAGTGTGGCTTTTTGTGTCCAGTTTTGAGCGGCCGTTAATAAAAAACCCGCAACGACAGCGCCTGCAAAGCCAAACAACATCTCATGAGCGTGCCAGTAAATGGCTGGATATTTATGGTGCCACTCTAGTTGACCGTTCAATATGAATATCCAGACTGAAATACTCAAAACGGCGCTTAGACCAGCGAGCATAAACAAGGGTCTGAAGCCAAGCATGAGTAATGGCCAAGTTGTTAACTTATGCCATCTGAATTGTATAGCGGTTGGATCTTGTGGCTGGAGCAGTGGCATTTATCTTACCTCCATACCCAAGTGATAAAGGCAAGCACAGCGTACAACGTAGGCAACTTTAATAATGGCTGCGAAAATAATCGTACTAATATGTGCAGTAATTTGCGAGTTCAGACTAAAGTGTTCGGCATTGATGTAACTAATTGGCAGCGATAGCAAAAACGCAATAAATGATATCAAGATGACAATATTGCTGTACTTTAAAAGATGGCTCATGTGGTGCACTCATTTAACAAGATAAGTATGAGTGGCTACAGCATGTATTAGGCCAACTTTTAAAACCATTATTATTCAACGTCTTATGTTTTTATTATTGTCATTTGAGTCATTTTGACCCACTATTGCTCTGTGTTAATAAAAACCATAAGAGTCATTTTGACATGAATGCTTTAGAACTCTCAAAATTGCTTGAGCTGAGTATGGCTTTATCGAAGCACGTAGTTGGTCAGGATAGTGCTGCACTCAAGCAATATTCAAAAACGCTGATCTTTTCATTGAATCAATGCGTCACCGCAGACGCCATAGCGGTTTTATCCGGCGATAAACAAGCGCTGACTATTCTAGCCAGTAATGGCTTGAGTGAAGATGCTATAGGGAGGCGCTTTTTACTAAAGCAGCAGCCGCGCCTCAACGCGATCGTTGCGGCAGACGGCATAGTCAGCTTTGCTCATGATAGCACTCACCCAGATCCTTATGATGGCTTACTATTGGCGCAAGAGAATAGGCTACCCGTACATGCTTGCATGGGGTTTAAGTTGATGTTACCCAATAATATATTGGTAGTGACGTTCGACAGTCTCAGACCAGAGAGTTTCCAATCATATTCAGATACCTATTTGAATATGCTGAGCAATATAGTGTTATATCAAACTCAACGTGTGCAAGAGTCGATTACGTTTTACAATCAAGCCCGTGCGCACACGACTATTCAACCTCCAAAGATGGAAAAAAAACACGCGTTGGTGGGTGAAAGTGTGAGCATGCAGACACTGAAAGCAGAAGTAGAGCTGGTGGCGAGCTCGGACTTCAATGTATTAATACAAGGTGATACGGGCACAGGAAAAGAGCTAGTCGCAAAACACGTACATCAGCTTTCTGCAAGGGCGGATAAGCCCTTTGTTCAAATTAACTGCGCGGCGTTACCTGATACGATTGCCGAAAGTGAACTTTTTGGTCATGTCAAAGGCGCATTTACAGGAGCAGATAAAGACCGTTTAGGTAAATTTTTGATGGCAGATGGCGGTACTTTGTTTTTAGATGAAGTGGGTGAGTTAAGCCTGTTACTCCAGAGCAAGCTACTGCGAGCTTTACAAAGTGGTGAAGTTCAAGCAGTTGGTGCTGACGAGATCCGCGTGGTAAATGTAAGGGTAGTAGCCGCGACTAATCGAGACTTACAACACGAAATTAAGCAAGGCAAGTTTAGGGCTGATTTATACCATCGACTCTGTGTTTATCCTTTACATGTGCCAACATTGACAGAGCGGCTAGACGATATACCGCTTTTGGTAGGCTTTTTCCTTGAGCAGTTGCGAGCGACGTTAAATGTAAAACAAGTTGTCATGGACAAATTAACGCTAACTAAACTGTTGCAACATGATTGGCCGGGAAATGTCAGGGAGCTAGAGCATTGTATTAGTCGCGCAGCACTCAAAGCCAAGCATCAGCAGTGGCAGGCAGACATCATAGAGATCCAGCAAATTGATATACCTATTAAGTCAACCTCCGAAATGCCTGCATCATTGATATCGGGTACTCCTCGTTCACAACACCAAGTCAGCATGAAATCTGCTGTCGAGGGGTTGCAAAAGCAGCTCATTATTGACGCGATGGAACAGAATCAGATGAACTGGTCAGCGGCAGCCCGTCAACTGGAGCTTGACAGAGCGAATTTAGTGAGACTTGCAAAACGTCTTGGGGTTGATTTGAAAAAGCAGTTTGGTTGACTATCTGCTGATTATTTCTAGCTATTCAGACGGAACTCTAAGCTTAATAAAAATTGTTATTAATACTCTTATAAGTTGTTTATTTTAAAAGAGTATATTAAGAAAATTGTTATTTTTATTTAATCTTGCCAAGAACAAATATTGAACTAGTGTTATAAAGCGTCAACTGACATTTTAGGGGGCCCTATGCAGGGTAACAAACAAGTTTTAACAGCGCTAAATCAAGTGCTGACGCTAGAATTAACATCGATTAACCAGTTTTTTTTTACATGCAAGAATGTACAAAAACTGGGGCTTAGAAGAGCTCAATGAAAAAGCATATAAAAAGTCTATCAAAGATATGAAGCAAGCGGATGATTTGATCGAACGCATTTTGTTCCTTGAAGGGTTACCAAATTTACAGCACCTAGAAAAGCTTCGGATCGGTGAACATTGCGAAGAAATGATGGCTTGCGATTTAGCTTTTGAACTTGACCAGCTACCAGTGCTGCGTGAAGCCATCGCGCTTTGTGAAAATGAGCAAGATTATGTTAGTAGGGAGCTACTTGAGGCAATTCTTGAATATGAAGAGGACTATGTTGATTGGCTCGAGACACAACATTTCTTAATTAAAAATACTGGCATCGAAAACTATCTGCAGTCGCAGATTGAGGGGTAAGTTATGCAAGGTAATTTAACTATCATTGACTTGCTTAACAAGCAGCTAACATTAGAGCTTTCTTCGATGGATCAGTATCTTGCCCATTCAAAAATGTATGAGGATTGGGGACTGGATAAGTTACACCAAAAGTTAGCTCATGAATACGAGGAAGAGTTGGATCACGCAAAGCGTATTACTGAAAGAATTTTATTTCTTGAAGGGACGCCAGATACTGCATCCCGAGCTCCTATTCATATTGGAAGTGACGTCAAAGAGATGTTAGAGAATGACCTAGCCGCTGAGGTTTTGGTCAAAGATCATCTCAAAAAAGTTATCGCGGTATGTGAGCAAGAGCAAGATTATGTTACTAGAGTAATGCTAGAAAGTCTCTTAGATGACACCGAAATGGATCATATATATTGGCTTGAACAGCACATTAATTTGATAAAACTTATCGGCTTACCCAATTACATTCAGAGCCAGTTATCTAAAAGTTCTGAATGATCCCAGCCACCGCATCAAAAATTTGATGCGGTTTTCTGCCTTGGAGCTAAGGCTAATCGTAGTTTTTTAGCGTTTACTGCGTTGAATTGGGCTTGATAAGAAGATGATTTAACATGACTTTCAACGCAAAGAGTGAACTCCCCTCTATTGTTCAACTCAGGTTACTCACAAAATTACCATATCACGACTCCGCTGCTGTACAGCACGTCAATAGTCATTATGTGAGAGTAGATTTTATCACTATGATTATAATAAAAATAAGCAATCAAAATGATTTGAACTAAGATTTAAATATGTATTAGGTAAGAAGCGCTTTGATGAAGAAATTAATCCTGTTTTTTTACTTTGTAAGCTCAATGTGTATTGCTACAAATGGTGAAAAAGTGCTGCGCATTTATCATGATGCTGATTACTCTAACCTCAGTGAGTCAGCACAAGCGATAAGAATGGGCTTTTTAACTGCGCTTGATGCCGTTGATTATCAAATTCAGGGTTATCGCATCGAGCTGTTCGAGAAAGATCATCGAGGAAATAGCAACAGAAGCCTTTTGCATTTTAAACAGTTTTTAAAAGATAAACAGGCATTGCTTATGCTGGGGGGAGTGCATTCTCCTCCTTATATTAAATTCAGAGACTTCATTAACCAAAACGAAGTACTATTACTGGTTCCCTGGGCTGCGGGAGGGCCTATTACACGCTATCCCAGTGAACAAAATTGGGTTTTCAGGTTGTCAGTCGATGACACAAAAGCAGGAAAAGTTCTGATTAACTATGCCAAGGATAACAATTGTACAGCCCCGCATTTGTTGCTAGAAGACACCGCTTGGGGTCGCTCCAATTACGATACGCTTCTGGAAGAGTTTAAAAGACGCAAGCCTAACAATGCGTTGCCTGTTTCATGGTTTAATTGGTCAACCAAAGAAAATGAAGCGCGTATCATCATCAGGAATATTATTGAAAGTGATCCGCAATGTGTAATTTTTGTAGGTAATGCGATAGAGGGGGGCGAGTTTGTTAAAGCGATGGCCAGTATCGATAAAGCATTAAGGTTGCCTATCGTAAGTCATTGGGGGATCACCGCGGGGAGCTTTTTTGATATCGCGGGAGAGTTGCTTGCCTCTGATGTATCTCTAGCGGTATTACAAAGCTGTTTTTCTTTTGAAAACAAACCTCTCACCACTTATGCTAAACAGGTATTTAATCGTGCAAGCGCTCTTTTTCCAAAAGCCTTTGCTCAAGATGGATATGTAAAAGCAACGCCTGGCTTTGCTCATGGCTATGATCTTGGCAAACTATTGATAGCAGCTGCTAAGCAAGTCACCCTAACGGATTCTATGGCTGATAACCGCAAGCAGCTGAAACGGGCATTTGAAAGTCTAGATATACCTATACAAGGTTTGGTTAAATCTTATCGGCAACCATTTACTCGTTGGAGTGAACAAAATGATTCGGCACACGAAGCGCTGACGGAAAATGATCTTTGTATGGGCCAATATCAGAGCGATGGTAGTATCAAATTGCTCCTAAGCGATCTGGAGCGGCATTGAATAGTAGTAAATTTGCTTTAACGAGCAACCGAGCATTCTATGCTTTTTTGAGTCTGACTGTACTGGTGTCACTCTTGCTAAGTGCGTCATTCATGAGCTTACGGGCAAACGTAATAGTCGAAGACCTTGTTCGAGAGACTAATGAAACACAAGCTCACTTGGCGGTAAATAATCTTACGCAATATCTAGAGAGTCGAAAGCAGGTATTAACAGATCTGTCGTCAAATCCAATTATAGTTAACGGCGCAATGGGCACTGGATTATCCGGAGCTAAGCTACAAGACTTTTTACGTAATTTCCAAATTATTGGTAAAGAAGAAAAATTAATGGTGATTAATGTATTGGGAGAAGTTGTATACGCCAATTTTAATTATCATGAGGTGCTAGATCAACAACCTCAATGGCTCGAAAAAATCATCAACGCAGATATCGGAAGCGCAATTGATTTGACCGCCGTCCAAAATCAACACTACTTTACTATTGCTGTGCCCATCTACTACAACGGATTTGCTGAAGGGGCGCTGATTGGAGAGTTTTCAACAAGTCTTGAAACCTTGTTATCAGTGTCAATGGATAATGAGTTTCATAGCATTTCATTGCAAGGTCGTTGGGTTGACTTTTCTGATGTAAAAAATCTCGATGATTTTTTTAGTATTCGTACTCTGGCAATCGGAAGTACGGGGCTTCAGCTTGATTATAGGTTAAGCAAGCAACTTGTCACAAACGAAGTGAAAGGGTTTGTCTGGGATCTTATAGGCGCTATTGCGTTTGGCCTGCTTTTGGCATTCGCTTTGCTATTTATTTTTGGTAAGCAGTTGCTACTCAATCCATTTAAAAAACTCGAAGAATCAAAACAAACACTACAACGAAGTGAAGAAAGGTTTAAGCTCGCGATTATAGGAAGTGATGATGGACTTTGGGATTGGGACTTAGAACGTGAACTTGTATTTTACTCAGATAGATTTAAATCTTTGCTGGGGTTTTCGGTGGATACGCAAGGGTTATTCCGAGCACACATCTCAAGCTTATTTGACCGCGTACATCCAGAAGACCTAGTTAACCTTGAGAATTCGATTAAATATCACATGACAGAAGAGGAGCCTTTTGGCGTAGAGTGCCGCATCAAAACGAGACAAAATAACTATCGTTACTATTGGCTCAAAGGAGCCGCAGCGTTAAAAAATGGGCATGCAAAACGCATTGTTGGCTCTCTTTCTGACATTACCCAACAAAAGCTTCATCAAGAGGCACTAAAAAAAGCAAAAGAGCAGAATGATTTACTAGCACAAGCAATTGAGTGTGCAAACGTTGGGATAACGATAGCAGATGCCAGCAAGTCTGAATTACCCATCGTGTTTATCAACGAAACATTTAAACAGATCACGGGATATGGTGACGAGGTGTTGGGGGAAAACTGTCGCTTTCTTCAAGGTAAAAATACGCAACAAGATGCGGTTAAAAAGATAAGGAACGCTATCCAAAAACGAGAACTTATAAAAGTAGATTTGATTAACTACACTAAATCGGGTCAGCAGTTTTGGAATAGTCTTCAGATTTCACCGGTATTTAATGACCAAAAGGAATTAACCGCGTTCGTAGGTATTCAACAAAATATTTCCGCAGCGGTTGCAGCAAAGAAAGAGCTAGAGCAAGCGAAGCTGCAAGCGGAACAAGCAGCACAAGCCAAGAGCGAATTCTTAGCGTCGATGAGCCACGAGATCAGAACGCCAATGAATGGGGTGATCGGTATGCTCAGCCTTTTGGAGGATGAAGCCTTAACCGATGCGCAATTACACAAAGTTGGCTTAGCTATGGGTAGTGCTAAGTCGTTGTTAAATCTTATCAATGATATTTTAGATTTTTCTAAAATTGAAGCTGGGAAGCTAGATCTTGAGTGGTTAGACTTTGACGTCAGAGCACTGCTTGGAGAGTTAGTTGAGTCCGTAGCCTTACAAGCACAGAAGAAGGGACTAGAGTTAATTCTAGACACAACCTCCTTAGAGAAGCCCTTGGTAAAAGGAGATCCAAGCCGGTTGAGACAAATTATCACTAATTTGGTAAGCAACGCCATTAAGTTTACTGAAAAAGGCGAAATTGTAATTCGAGCTTGGTTTTCAGAAATAGAATCACAACTTGTTTTTTATTGTGCGGTGGAGGATACCGGAATAGGGATCCCATCAGATAAAGTAGACAGACTTTTTACAAAGTTCTCTCAGGTGGATGCATCTACAACTAGAAAGTATGGTGGAACAGGGCTTGGGTTGGCCATTGTTAAACAGTTATGTGAATTAATGGGCGGGGATATTGAAATTGATAGCACATACAAGCCTGGAAGCCGTTTTGTTTTTTTTGTGCGACTCACTCCTAGCGATAATACGCTCTTTGAGGCTCCTTTAGTTAATCTAGAAGGCGTTAAAATATTGCTAGTAGATGATAACTTGTCGACTTTAGAGGCACTTGAATCTCAACTAAAACATTGGGGCGCGAATGTTTACAAGGCAAGCTCTGGAATACAAGCATTATCACTATGCGAAGCTGAATATCAAAAAGATAGGCATGCTTTTGATATAGCGTTACTTGATATGATGCTAAGAGGAATGTCTGGTGAACAGTTAGGTGCAGCACTAAAGGCTGATAAGCGCTTCCAAGCCATAAAACTTATTATGATGACCCAAATGGGTGCGAAAGGTGATGGTCAGTTTTATGCTGGGCAGGGGTATTCTGGTTATTTTCCGAAACCCGCCACAACAAAAGATTTATTTGATGCGTTAACGATAGTCGCCGAAGATGGGGAAGCTTTGGCGAACGCGAGACCTCTGGTTACTAGTCATTATCTAAAACTTGTGAGGCAAGGACAAGAATTAAAGGTCGAGTGGCCAACGCCATGTCGGCTCCTCCTTGTTGAAGATAACAAAGTTAATCAAGTAGTTGCTTTGAGTATGTTAAAAAAACTCGGAATAGAGCATATCACAGTGGCAGAAAATGGCTTGTTAGCTATTGAACATTTGAAAAGTCACCAAAAGCAATGTCAATTTGAGTTAGTTTTAATGGATTGTCAAATGCCAGAAATGGATGGCTACAGAGCAACTGAGTTGATCCGTGAAGGAGAAGCGGGAGATATTTACAGGGATATTAAAGTGATAGCGATGACCGCGAACGCAATGTCGGGAGACCGAGAAAAGTGCCTAAACTCTGGAATGAATGACTACCTTAGTAAGCCAATCTCTGAGGAGTCACTCAGTGCAAAGCTGCAATATTGGCTGTATGGTAGCGCGAGTGTGGCCAATGATGATAGTGGGGGAGGAGCATAAAACAGAGGCACACTTTATACCAATTTGACTTAATACTTGCGCAATTTTAAGGAGTAACTCTGACGCTAACAGTGTTAAAAATTTCTTATTTAGAACAATTAAATAGCAAAATTTTGCCTTGCCTATTTGGATGTAGTTACCTCAGCGAAAGCAGGACTCGGTAGCGGAGTTATCGACAAAGTTTTCTCGCCTCAAAATGGAACACTTAATTAAGAAAATTGGTATTACAATCTTGGCAGTCTTACTGTTTCATGTTAGTTTTGCTGTATATATAAACAGTTTTTTGCCGCCTTTTGAGAAAAGAACTCCCCAACAAATACTACCTAAGTCATTTTAATGAGTTATTAGGTTATTTACAGTCAACTTGCCAATCTTTGTTGAGCGATAAACAGCACTCGCTATTACAACAATTACAGCGATTACCAGAAAATGAATTATGCTTGTTGGTTCGCTTTATGTCGCGCAAAACTCCTTTTATCGATATTCGTGAGTTGAACTATAAAGAAATAGCTGACATTGAGAGTGTTTCGATCAATCTACGAAAGATGGGGTTGCTTCGACCTGCAGATATAGAAGAAATAAAAACGCTGCTGTCGTGCCAAACAAAACCGCAGTTGATACTGCTAGCCGAGGTAATGCAGCTTGAAGGGCAGCCAGCAAAATCTGCTAAGAAAGCAACTTGGATTGACCATTTGCTATGTGCTGCGGAACCTCAGAAGCTTATTCAGCAATCAAGTTTAGCAGCCTTCCTAACTCTTTCATTTTTGCATGATGTTGATTATTTTCTATTTTTATACTTTGGTAAGTTAGGTTATAGCTTGGGACATTTTTCGATGCGAGACCTAGGCGTAATGCAGACCCGTACGGATACTCAGGTGTATCATGCTCATTTTGAACATCGCAGTGAAGCCACGAGTGCTTTTTATTATGCAGCTGAGCGTCGTACATTGGAAGATAAGACACCAGAAGAGTTAATCCAACAAAGCCAAAGAATAGCTTCACACCAAGTACCAGAAGTGATTGGCTCATACGCAGAAGCTGAATTTTCTAAATATGTTTTGTTACTGGCTCAAAAGCTTGGGGTAGAAAGCCCTATTTATGCTGAGCTATTAGAGGTAAGTGGACACCCCAAAGCAGAAGAAGTTCTGATCCGGTTTTTGTATAAATCTGGTAATGAAGAACTTGCGCGACAGAGATTGGAAAAGGTCATTGAAGGTCAACATGATGAAACGTTGATGATATTTGCTGAGGACTTCTACGAGCGAAAGTTTAATAAAAAGCGCACTTCTATTTTAACCGACATGCTCAGAGCGAGCCCGCCACCGATTTCGATTGAAGAGGCATATAAAGGGCAAACTGAAGCTGGAGTTATCGCGCATTACAAACGTCAAGGGATAAATGCGTATCATGTGGAAAATAAGTTGTGGCTCTCTTTGTTTGGACTAACGTTTTGGCAGGAGTTATACCGTCACCCCAAGAGTATAATGGCGAATGAATTTTCAAAAACGCCCTCGATATTAAAAGAAAACCGTTTTTATGAAGTGCTTGAAGCCGAGATCGATGAGCGGCTTGCTAAGCTGAGCGACGCTCAAGTCTGGCGGATGTGGCTGCTCAAACAAATGAGTGAGCATTACGCAGAACCTAATCGTTTGTTTCACTGGCATGAAAAACTACTCGAACCAATTGAAATGTTATTAAAACATATACCGGTTAGTAGCTTAAAAAAAGTCCTTCAAATGATGTGTAAAAACTTTAATTCGATGCGCTCTGGCTTCCCTGATTTAATGGTGATCGATCAACAATCACGCATGCGGTTTGAGGAAATAAAGGCGCCGGGTGACAGTTTGAGTCGTAGCCAGCTGGTGAATATCTCCAAGTTATTAAACTGTGGCATACCAACAGCAATCAAAACAGTGAAATGGCAAATCACGCCAGATCAACCCTATGTGGTTGTCGATGTTGAGACGACTGGCGGAAATAAAGATTTTGATCGAATTACAGAGATAGCATTAGTTAAAGTCATTAATGGCGAGATAGTTGACAAATGGCAGTCACTTATCAATCCGATGAGACGTATTCCTCAAAGAATTACGGAGTTAACAGGTATTACACAGTCGATGGTAACTGAGGCTCCGAGGTTCGCTGAAGTGATTGAGAAGGTAGAGCAATTTTGTTTGGGTGCTATTTTTGTCGCGCATAATGTTAACTTTGATTATGGTTTTGTAAAACACGAGTTTTTGCGAGCGAATGTTGATTTCTACCGCGCTAAGCTTTGCACTGTAACACTTGCGAGGCAACTAATACCTGGTTTACATTCATACGCACTTGCCCCATTATCAAAGTCATTAGGTGTAAGCCTAAAAGACCACCATAGAGCGATGGCTGACGCTTTAGCGGCCGCAGAAATTTTTATACATATCAATCAGCTTAGGTTAGCACGATAATGTCGATAACTCGGCTGGTACACCATCAATTGGCATTATTTTGGGGAATAGCGGTATGGCTTGGGGCTTTATGTGTCAGTCAGCTTCCTTGGCATGTAATTTTCACGATAGCAATACTTGTGTTTAATAACCTTTGTATTTTCATTTTATTCTGGTGGGACAAGCGTTCTTCAACACTCGCACATTCTCGTGTAGCAGAGAAAAATCTACTGTTGGCAGGGTTACTAGGTTTGAATATCGCAACACCTATAGCCATGTTTGTTCTCAAACATAAAACGATTAAACCAAGCTTCAATTTTAAACTGCTAGCGGTACTGTTTTTTCAATCTTTGGTCTTTGGAGTGTTATTCGTTAATCTATTTATCTTGCGCTAAATAGCGGTTTTTAGCATTTTGTATTGAAAATTTTTTGTATATGGCTAATTATCAATACACTGAATAGATGTTAAATAGAGAATAATAATGAGTAAACTTGAAATACTTTTGAGTCAGTATGGTAAGTACCATCGCAGTAGAAAGAATATATTAACCCATTTTTTTGGTATACCCTTAATTGTGCTTGCCATTGTCGGCCTCACTTTTGTACCGTTATGGCAAGTTTCAGGGATCACCATCACACTTTCTGCGCTTCTTGGCGTAATACTGTGCCTATACTACCTTTTTCTATCCCCTTTATTTGCGCTAATGATGAGTATTGTTATTGCTGGATTTTACTACACCGTATTTATCGTCAATCCAATGCTTATCGAAGTTGAGATAGCAACAACATTGTTTTGGGCCGGTATGTTCTTTGTTGGATGGGTATTACAGTTTATTGGTCATTACTTTGAAGGAAAGAAGCCTGCATTTGTTGATGATCTGATTGGCTTAGCGATAGGGCCATTGTTTGTGTTGGTTGAATTTTTGTTTTTACTTGGTCTATTCAAAGAATTGGAAAATACCATTATTAACAATGCGGGAGAATACAAGTAAATGAGCTTGTACTCTCTTCGCTACTATTACCGACAATAGTTGCGTTACACCATGAAACTAAAAGCTTTACCCTAACCACGTTAGCATTTTTTATTTGAAACAACCAAATAGTCTAAGCTTTGGATTATTAGTGCCTTCCTAGTAGTCGGTTCAAGTGAAAACTGCCAAGCTATTGGCGTGTACATTCGCCCTGCCTACGGGCGTAGATATTTTAGCGAAAGCAGGGCGCGGTGGCTGCGAAGTTATCTACGAGATTTCGCCTACAAGTAGATTAGTCAAGCAAAGTGACATTAAACTTAGTGGTTTAGCCTAAAGTCGGCTGAGTAAAATCCCTTTTCACTCAGCTAGCAGTATGGGTGAATATGTGGCTCCTAGTTGCAATGCTGAGAATAGAATTATTGCAACATTTATCAGGAAGAAAGTAGCTTATACCAATTTTCTTAATTAAGTGGTCTATTTTGAGGCGAGAAAATCTTATTGATAACCCCGCTACCGCGTCCTGCTATCACCAAGGTACCCACCTCCGTGTAGGCAAGGCAAAAATTTTGCTATTTCGTTGTTCTAAATAAGAAGTTTTTACCGCTGTTAGCGTCAGACTTACTCCTTCAAATTGAGCAAGTATTAAGTCAAATTGGTATTATATCGTCATTCGAGTTTCTAGCTTAGAGCCTTTTATTATGGTGATATCTTGGCAATTTAGCCTTACACGACCACAGCGTGTTTCTAGTAAAAATGAGGCTTCAGGATAGTCATCACCGCCTGAATCAACAAACTGCTTTCGAGCACGATGAACCATGATATTCATATGATTGGTCTGAACGCCTAATGCTTTGGCTAAATCATCGCGATACATCCAGCCTTGAACATCCGATTCTAGACCTGCATCTTTGTCTTGAATTCGAGCTCTAGCGAGCAATAACAACAAGTAGTGATGACTTCTTACACCCAGATCTAAATGTTTGTGGTCTATGTTTAAGGATAACTGTGTATCCTCCTCATCTTGACTAACATTAAACTCAAGTGCCATGGGCTTAGCTGCTTTTTGGCACTCCAAATGTTTGGTCACTGCAATGGTCGTAGCGGAAAAAAACATCCACTGATCATTCATTAACGAAATAATACTACCATCGATAAGCGCTTGACGATCTGATGTGTTTAAATCTTCTAAGAACCAATAACTGAGTAATTTATCATAGTAAATGATATGTTTTGGCTCATCTTCACTTGGAAGAAGTAACTGATTAGTGACTTCTATCACTTTTTGGTTGTTAGACTGAGAGACTAAGTATTGGCATTCGGTTTGTAAATTTGCTGCCACAAAAGAGTTTTGACCTGGCGCTGCAAAGTCAATTTTGTCATTTTCAAAGAGTTGATAGGGTAAATTTTTATCAAGTTTTTTATCATTGATCCAAATACCGTTGGTGCTCACATCTCTGATAAACCATTTGTTCTCATTGAGTTCAATAATGGCATGGTGTCGTGAAACTCCAGGCTTGTCTATCAGAGTATCTACACTGTATTTATAGCGACCGATAGTGTGGTAGCTTTTAAGATAGACTCTTTCGAGTTTCTGTTCGTCGATTAAATAAGCCATAGTTAGTTCCGTATAACTTTGATGAAAATTTCATGCTTGTCGCATTTTACCATATTTAACTCAGCAGAGACTGCATTTGGGTTATAAGAGGTATAAGTGCCGAGCAGCATACAATCTTATTCCCTTCTACTCAATAATAAAGACCCACGAGGTGGGTCTCGTTGAGGGAAGATTTAACCAGTACTTTAATACTGGACTGGCCCAACTTGGAATAACAGTTGTTTTAGTTTGATGCGAAACCCAATAGGTCAGGCCGTTTGTCTGTAGGGTGATAAATCCTAGTCAACACTAACAGTCTAAGAGGTTTATGAAAATTAAGCCATTACACAGCATTACACTTAAGTTACTGCCTTGTTGGGCATATCAGCTTGAATTAATTTCTGACATAAACCATAGTTAATGAAGAGACCAACATAAAAGCAGTTGCACAAATTTTGTAATGTTTGTAGAGCGATAGGTATCAATACCTCACCCAAACCTAATGAGATCTAACTTCGGTTTTAGCGTCGGCTCTTCCTTTTTTATTATCACGTTTTTGAATGATGACATACGTACTAATCGTAGCGTCTCCAGACATGCTAGGAGTATATCATGGGCCAATACAAAGCGCTGAAAACAATAAAATTACAAGGAGAGTTTCCACTCTGTGATCATTTTGATTCAGAGCCACTAAGTTTAGACAGCACTGCTCTAAAAGTAGTGACCGACTTTACTCGAAGGCAACCGCAAGTAATATCAAAAGATGTGGATATAGATCATGCGTTATACATGATGAAAAACGGCCACGTACGTTCAAAGTTGGTTGTTGATGATGACGATAACTTTCTTGGTGTGGTTAATTGCCGTGATCTTTCAGGGCGTAAAGTATTGAGCGTAGCACAAAGGAAGCAAATACCAAGAGAAGAAGTTTGCGTCGAGGATGTGATGACAACAAAGGATGATCTTCATGCTGTTTCTTATGATGTTGTGGCTAAAAGTACAATCGGTGACGTGCTAGAGACGCTACAACAGTTAGGTTTACAGCACGTGCTGTTGTCAGGAGCTGATGGGTTGAGAGGTATGATTTCTGCCAGCGACATCGCAAGAGCACTCCATATACCTGTTAGTATTTTACAAAAACCAACCTCATTTAAAGAAATTTTCGATGTGATCAGTGGACGTGAAGATTTTACTAATTAAGCAAAAATATAGATGATTAGTGAGGAAACTCATTAATCATCCAAAGGCTAGGTTTGCAGGCTTTTCGTTTTACAAAAGCGAGTTAGGTAATTAGGTACTGCAAAAAGCCCCAGCAAAAGCTTAATATGAGGGTCGGGAGTTGCTTTGTAAGAATTTTAGCGCCCCACAAATTGCGGCTACTTGACCGACTATGCAGCTTTCTGGCGTCGCATTTTTACCATCTGGGTACACTTCGGTTGTCGTGACGTAAGGTGCATTTGTCATCCCCATACATAACCCCAGTGCTGTCCCATCATAATTTATTACACCAAATTGCTCTATTGGTACACCAATCAACTGGTTGTTAATATCTGAAGGGGCTATTTGGGTGACTGCTTTGACCTCTTCGATGACACACTTTTGAAACTCTGCCGCTGGTTTTTGAGTGTGACCGACTAAATAAAAACCATCAGGAATGTTCCAGTTGTGATTTTCTTTGCCATCTCTTGCTGCTAGAGCTGGTCGAAATTCTGAGTTATCAGAGTCCGTCGTTTCATGTAAATCAATGTGGCATAAGATGTTATTTGATTTTTGCAGTACAAATTGAGTAGCTAATGCAGACTCTTGTGCTGGACTATTATCATAAAATGAACGATTGGGATCGATAGCGTCAGGATTCCAGCGGTTAATTGTTTCGTAACCCCAAGGACTAAGGCATGGTAGGATAATAAAGTTATATTGTTCCTCATACTTCTTAGCTTGAGTGCTAGCAAAGTGAAGCGCGCCATGTACTCCACTTGTCTCGTATCCGTGTACGCCACCGGTGACCAAAACTGTTGGGTTGTTTTCGTTCCAGTGCGAAGTAGTAAGGGCGTATAAAGTGTAATCTTGGGTTTGGTAATGTAATTGACCATACTCTGTTGTTTCAAAAGCATGTTTTAATTGCTCAATTTGAGAAACTACTTCATCATTATAGGAACGTTTTACGGACTGGCGTTCAAGCCATTGCTGTTTCTCTGTTTTGCCCCAAGGTACACCTGGTGTACCTATCGGATATTGTCTTTGCATGCTAACCTCTTTAAAGTTTGCATCATCATACGCAATAGCTTGTTTGTAACGCAACCCCAACTACCAGCGTTTGAAACTGTCTTAGATTAGAAGTAGCCAAGTACTTTTAAACTGCGCTGTTGCGCTTGGCTCGGTTTAAACGACCAAAGCCTTAGCGTCCTGTTAGCCATATGGAGCTTGGTATAACTAAACCAAAGTATGCGTTCAACCGAAATTTTTTCTACTTCTTCAGCGGGTATGTAGTATTTTTGACCAAATAGGGTTTGATAAGCTACTCCTTGATTACAAACAATCACTCTGCTTTGACCACTGAAAATAGCCCAAACCCCGACGATGATATAAAAGATGATGGCTGCTGATAGTGCCATTTGTGCAAAAGAAAACATGTAGATGTTGTCAGATATGAGCAACGCATCTAATGCAACTAAGCCGAGGGCAAAAACAGACAGGGAAATAAAAAATGAGAGGTTCATTCCTAGTTTTAACTCTTTCACAATTGTTCCTATTTACTTCTATTAATCAAAGAGCGTGCAAATTATTGCAACAAGATGAATCAATTGTGGAGGCTAGGAACTTTTCTATCTAATTCATTCTTTACTATGATAGGTGCGGTTCTTTTTGGTTAATTAGTATGGTTAACATTCCGAGGAGTTGTAATGTGGTAAATAGTCGCCACATCGTCTGTAATTTAACATGTGATATTTTTAATATGACAAATACTAAAAGTTAGCATATTGTTTAAGTCTATGTGGGTTACTTTTAGTCTTGAAATACCTATTTTGGTATTTTGCATTAAAAAGGTTAAGGAAAAATTATGAAATTTGAACAACTACTAAATCACTTTGACACTGGTATTTGTGTTGATCAAATGCAAAAAGAGGCGCTTATCGACATCGCAATATTGTTCATTGGAGTAGATGGAGTGATATGCGAAAGCGAGAAACATATTGTCAGAAAGTGGGCAAAAAGTTTGCAATGGAATTCCGCGATAGATTTGGATAGTTATATAGAGGACAGCTTATCAAAATCTGTCGTTGCGATAAAAAACAATGATATTGAGGCTTATGTGCAACATCGTATGAATAACATTGTGGATGAGCCGATGAGAAAATTAGCAAAAGATCTCGCTATACGCGTGATTGAAGCTGACGGTAACGTCAAGCAAGCTGAAAAAGAAGCATTAGCCATTCTTGAAGCTGAGCTATGATAGCTTATACGCCATCATTTAAGCAAAATAGAGTGAACCAAGGCACTTTTATGGTGGTTCACTCGATACTTGATACTCAAAGTAAGTCAAAAAGCTCCTCTCTGTGAGATTTTGAATAGAAATCTAGGTTTACTAGTTTATATGTGAATATTTAGACCTTACCTGATAACCCTTTAGGGTAAATTATTAAGTTTTTGAAAACTGTTGGATCAACCGAGTTTGTTGTTCAATTTGCGCAAGTAACTCCTTACTTAACTCAAAAGATCTGTCTCCATGTTCAGTACCTTTTTCAGCCAATGTGGTTACGCTCTCGACGTTAATACTGATTTGCTTAGCAACACAGCTTTGCTGTTCAATAGCTGCAGCTACACTGCGATTTAGATCCGCCAAGCGGATAACATGGCTCTGAATTGTGTCCAGACTAGAGCCATTGTTCATCGCTAGGTTGACACTTTGGCTCGACAGATTATTACTTTTTTGAACTGATTCGACTGCAGAATTTGAAATCTCGTTCAGTTCTTGTAGTAATTGAGTTATTTCTTCTGTGGAAGACTGGGTTCTTTGTGCCAAAGTGCGAACCTCATCGGCAACTACTGAAAACCCTTTACCGTGATCACCTGCTCGTGCAGCCTCAATAGCGGCGTTCAGCGCCAACAAGTTGGTTTGGTCAGCTATTGAATTGATGACACCGAGAATATTTTGTATTTTGTCGTTTCCCGATACTAAGCGGTTAACTGCATTATTTACTTCCATTAGGTGGGTATCAAGATAATGAATTGAATCTATTACATCTTTGACTGCTGATTTCCCCAGTCCTGCTTGCTGTTCAGACTTTGAGGCTGTATCGGCTGCATGATTTACATTTTCAGAGAGTTCATCAATCGTCTGTGAGAACTCACCCATGCACGTTACCATCTCTTTTGTTTCTGTAGTCTGTTGTTTTAGTAACTCAGATACAAATTGGCCACTTTTTGTAGTGAGGCGAGCATTCTCACTCACTTGTATTGATACATCATTTACGCGTCCGACTACGGCGGCAATCTTGGCCTTTTGCATTTCAAAGGCAAGCATAATATCTGCAACCCTATCTTTCGAACCACCATATATCGTCGACATAATATCATTATCAAAAATACACTTTGCTTGGGCAAGAACACGGACATATTTGGCCCTAAAATTAAGTGTAAGCAGAGTAACTATTAGTAATAAAAAAGCAGGAAATAGTGTAAACCAGTGACTATTAAATACGGGCGTTAGGGCAAGTGAAAGGATGGTTGCGACTAACAAGTATAAGATAATTAATGTACTGTCAAACCTGTAAATTTTGGATTTATTATCAAGAGTTTTATAGGCGCTCTGTGCTCGCGCTACCACCTCAGGACTTGGTGCTGTCCTCACAGACTGATATTCAACAATTTCTCCCTTAGTGTCTCTTATTGGTGTAACAAACGCGTTGACCCAATAATAATCACCATTTTTCGCTAAATTTTTAACTGGACCCATCCAAGAGTCACCACGTTGAATAGTAGACCACATATTCTTAAAAGCAGCTTTTGGCATATCTTTATTTCGAACTAAATTATGTGGCTGGCCTAACATTTCCCCAATGGTATATCCGGCAACTTCGCAAAAAGACTGATTTGCATAAGTAATACGACTATCCAAGTCTGTTGTTGAAAGTAAAATACTATGCTTATCCAACTTTATTTCCCTACCTACTATTTTTGGCATTATTGTTTATCTCGGTAGCTTAAGACTGGAGAAATATAAATCTAAGACTTTATAGTCAGAAGTATTTTTTACAAAAGTGGGATACTAAAGCGATGTTCTATGATTGAGATCATTATTTGGTAAGTCACCTACAGCCAAGCAACATTGCGTCTGACAAATCAATAGCGGTCACTATAAATCATGTTAAGAGTTAACTTCAGAAGCCGTGAATCTCGGGGTTGAGCTTACACTCAATTTTCGCAGATTAAGTTAATAATTTTGAATCTAGATAGTCTACTCAATGAAGCTTTTTACGAGGAAACAATTTAGCCTAAGCAAGCTAAAATTATTGAGAACCATTCGCATTATTTTGGAGTGTTTGCTTAGTTGGCAATAACTATCAGTTAGACAAAGCTTTTGTAAAAACAACGGGCAGAAATGGTCGAAATAAATTGTACCTTTACCAGTTACCCGTTGTTCAACAAAGTTCTATCGAGACATATTTTATGCTTTTGATAACACAGCGATAAAATATGCTGGAGAGTGCTCGAAGCTATTCAAGGATACCTTGAGTTGATAATCCTTATCTGTTTTTGTTTGTGAGTGGCCATGAGAAGTACTCTGATCATTTGAGATTTTTTCTGCGGAATAGTTAAACGCGCAACTAAAGCAGTTCTTTTCACTATAAGGACACTCAATACCAATAGCGAATTCATTTAATTCTTCTCCAGTTACGGGATCGTTGATGGTAAATGAAAACCCAGCTTGCGTGCCAATTAGAGCGCCTTCCTTTTTAGAAGTTGACACAAGCCCTGCAAATCTGCAAGAGTCATTAGGAGCAGATTTATTTTCAACCATGCCCGGTATCAAACTCGTATAAACGAGACACTTACCATGTTTGTCATGTCGATGAAGGTACTTGATGTCTTCGCCAGTATTATTGACGACATAAAGAATACACTGTGCTGACTTATCAAAAAACCAAAGGATAGGGATCACAAGTGCAATAAATGTTGCGACTACGATGTCTAGGATTTCAGCTACTTCTTCACTATCAGCAAGTAGCTCATCAATCATTTCTTCCATTAACTGCTTGGTGAGCTTTCCCTCATCTTTAATGAGCTTTTTCTTCAGTTGTTCACACATTTTATTAGTAATTGCAGCGACTTCATGCTTAATAAAAACTGCAGTAACCTGCTGTGATGTAGGGTTTGGAGGAAGATCTTTAAGTGCAGCAGACAACGTGAGTAACTGCTTACAGCAGGTTTCTATTTCATCACCCTCTGCAGAATTCATCTTTTCAAACATTTCAGATGTGATGGCAATTGCACCCTGATTACTAGGTTGATCAGTAGAAGAAAGTGATAAGAGCATCTCATTTTGAACGTCATAGAGTTGTTCAGCCGTCTGTGCTTGCTCAAACTTTTCTGCCCAATTCGGAAATACGTTTTCAAAACTGGTTTTTAGGTCTGCAATAATGTTTTCATATACGCTCATGGTTTTTCCTTAATGACTTTGGTTAATATCATTTTTAGAATAGTTGAGCGTCTAAAAAAGCGTAATTACACGTTGTTACAGGTTGTTACAGTATCGATTGGTGTAAAAAATGCAAAAAGAAATAGGCTCTATTACTTTTTGGTATTTGAGGTAAGTTATAATAGATTTTCCTGAAATATTCTTAGTTTTCTGACGGGGTTTCTGTGCTTTTTTACCAAGATTCGGTCATAGCTATGACGGTATGCGATTGTTACGAGCGTGAAAATAAATAAGAATGAAAGCAATGTGTATGCACAGCTTAGGAAAGTGCTATAACTTATTGAACAGGGTGAGGAAAAGCTGGTCGGCATAGCAGGATTTGAACCTGCGACCCCTGACACCCCATGACAGTGCGCTACCAAGCTGCGCTATATGCCGACTTGGTGACTACTATACGGATTTTTTTTTGAAAGGCAATAAGTGGTTGGTTTGTTTGGACATTAAATGAACTCAAGTGCGTATTTTTGTGTTCGTTTTCATTAACGTTGGGTCGTATAAGAAGAAAGCGCACTAAATATAAGCATTAGTGCGCTGTATTGGTCTACTTAGTCCAAATACCTTTTGGTAGTGTTTTTTCTACTTCAGGGTTGGTACTCGGATCAAACTCGGGGGTTACTCCGGCTTTAAGCTGCTTTTTATAATCGGTAGCAAGCCACAGCACAACCTTGCGAAGCATAAAGAGTGCAACCACGTTAACTACAGCCATTAACCCCATTGAAATGTCGGCGAGGGTCCAAACTAATCCGAGTTCACTTACTGCACCAAACATGACCATACCTAATACACAAGCTCTAAACACCATCATTCCTTTCTTTGAATGATGATCTAAAAACAGCAGATTGGTTTCTGCGTAACTGTAGTTGGCAACAATAGAAGTAAAAGCAAAAAATAAAATAGCGACTGCAACGAAAGTTGCACCCCATTCTCCTACATGGTGAACCAACGCAGATTGCGTTAACTCAATGCCGGTCAGGCCAGAGTTTGGCTCAAGCTGACCAGATAAAAGGATAAGCGAAGCTGTCGCGGTACAGATCACTATAGTGTCTACAAATACACCTAGCATTTGCACATAACCTTGCGATGCAGGATGGTTCGGATTTGGTGTTGCACTTGCTGCTGCGTTTGCAGCGCTACCCATACCGGCTTCATTTGAGAATAGGCCGCGTTTAATTCCTTGAAGCATAGCTTGCATTACCGCGTAGCCAATAGCACCAGCGCCAGCTTGTTCGATACCCATTGCACTTTTTACTATTAACATGAATATATCAGGCAGCTGCGCAAAGTTTACAGCACAGACGTACAGCGCCAGCATAAGATAAGCAACGGCCATAAAAGGAACGACGAGCTCGGCAAAGCGTGCAATAGTCTTTAAACCACCAAAGATGATAATCCCTGCCGCTGCCGCTAACGCAATACCCATAATATGCTTGGGCACATCGAAGGCAACTTCAAATGCTGCAGCAATGGAGTTTGCTTGCACTGCATTAAAGACAAAACCAAATGCGAGAATAAGACAAAGAGAGAACAACACACCCATCCACTTACGTTTTAAACCCAACTCCATATAATAAGCAGGTCCACCACGAAATTTCCGTCATCATCTTTTGTCTTATATAACTGCGCTAAGCAACTTTCAGCAAAACTGGTCGCCATACCAATTAAGGCGATAAGCCACATCCATAATATAGCACCCGGACCACCTAGATAGAGCGCGACACCAACACCTGCCATATTACCGGTACCGACGCGAGCGGCTAATGATGTACAAAATGCCTGGAAAGAAGAGATACCATCTTCAGCGCCCTCACGGCTTTGCATCATTACCTTCACCATATACGGGAATTGGGTGAATTGAATAAAACCGAGTCTAACAGTGAAAAATACACCAGCAGCTATTAATAGATAGATAAGTAGATGGCCCCACAATAGACCACTTATCGAGTTTAAGATATCAGCCATATATTTAGCCTTTTCCTGAGAACGAGTAAATAATGGGGCGGTAATCTACCACAAAGAACAACAAAAACTGAAATTAGTGCATGTTATCCACAGAAAATGTGGATAAGCTGTTAGGGTTTTGTGGGTCAAAACGTGTTTGAAAAATAAATAGAAAAACTTCAAAAAAAGGGTTGCACTT
>NZ_RCSQ01000057.1:0-8259 GCF_004103255.1 Pseudoalteromonas sp. PS5 | reverse complement strand
CAGGCGCGTGGATTGAAACCTTGAGTTTATCACGAGCAATGACCAACTCCTTAGTCGCGCCTCCCGCAGGCGCGTGGATTGAAACTGCGCATATAGCAAAGCATTACACTGGCGTGACAGTCGCGCCTCCCGCAGGCGCGTGGATTGAAACTCGCATCGACGCCCTCACCGCCAACCCAAAAACGTCGCGCCTCCCGCAGGCGCGTGGATTGAAACACTCTCCAAACACTGTTAAGTCTAGTTCATAGTTGTCGCGCCTCCCGCAGGCGCGTGGATTGAAACTCTGTAACTGGCTTGCTCAGGATCACGCTGATAAGTCGCGCCTCCCGCAGGCGCGTGGATTGAAACAAAGTGAATCGTTTGATATCGACGTTGTTTGCCCGTCGCGCCTCCCGTAGGCGCGTGGATTACAACCTCAGTGAATAATGTGAAATTCAGTGTTTAAGCTGATTGTGTCGTTGTTTGGTAAATGAGGCGTAATGGGTTTTTGATATGTTATCGCTTTCTTTATTCAAAAGAGGAGGTGGCGGCAGGGCGAGACTCGAACTCACATCATATACTGTGTATAACCGTTACCCATTGGAAACACTGCCGCACTCTCCTACTTTGTCATACTATTTACAAAATAGCTAACACGTTTTTAATTGCTTTTGTAAAGCTCATGCCGATTATTAGCTGCTAAAAAGTTAGCTTTTATTTCAACATCTTATTGTATAGGTGAGATTGTAATTGTACTTACTGTGATGGTGATGCGTAGAGTATTTTCCATGTTAGGGGCTGGTATGCTTGTTAACATATTGGCATTTTGCCTCTTCGGTAGTGTACTTTTGCAATTTTATCTATGTACTTTATCGTGAGATACTTGTCTTTATAATTAACTAAATGTAATGTTTGGGTTAAATGTAAAAGGATAGCAACACAATCATGGTAGTACAATGCAAACACCTGAAGAGTATGAGGTAAGCCAACGTATTGGTCGGTTAATTGCTGGCCTAAAAGATACACGTGGTATGACCCGTGAATCAATATGTAAACGCTTGGAAATTAGCACTCGTACGTTAGACAACTATTTAAGTGGGGTTAGCTCTTTTAAGCTTGGTACGCTGCTAAAACTTGCCGATTTATGTAAAGTAAAACTTGCAGATATTTTAGATGACACAGATGCGCTGTCGCGTTTGTACTCAAAAAACATGAAAGACAAAGGAGGTATATTTACCATATTGCTTGGCTCATTAGCAGGCGTAATGGTATTTGAGTCAACAGTCTTTTTATTATTGGTTGCGTTATTCTTCTACGCATATAAAGATAAGAATAGTTTAAGTATTATCTCCATACTACTTGTCATTTATTTCCTAACGTTGATTTCAGGTTATTGTCTTAATTACATCATTTTCCCTATGGCTGAGAGCTATTATATGCAGAATACTTACGCTTTTAGCTTGCATTTATTACTCAGTACCATGATGGCGCTATCGATAAAACACAGAATGTTGATAGCTGCTTGGGTAACAAGGGGTAAAGTGCCTAGCATTTTTGAGCGAAATTATGTTGATGCCCCGCTATTCTCTTTAGCTTGCTGCTTGATGTTTGTAGATTTTGCGGCGCTTATTGAAAACTTTATTCGTAGTAGTGAACGGTTAGGAGTACCACTTGAAATAGCGCAACAATTTTGGGAAGTCACCTTTTTTTACGATTATTTTTGGTATTTTAAGGCAGTCCCTTCATTAATGATATTGTCAGTATTGTACATGGGGGTCGAAATTAGAAAAAGATCGGCGAGCCGCGAGGGTGCAATAGCAAGTTAGTATGAAAATAATGAAGTAAAATAGATTTTACACCTCTTTATAATGAGTATTTTTTAAAATCCATTTATACCAAAATTAACAAGATAGTGATAAGATATTTAGTTGGAAGTAGGTGTTTTTGTGTCGACCCGCCTATAAATAATATTGCCACCTACTTGTCTTTAAATTTAACCGTGTGTAAACTTTTGGTTAACTTTAAGTGGGGCGAATGAGAGATATGGTGGGGCGATGCAGACGCCAGAAGAATATGAGGTAAGCCAGCGTATCGGCCGACTGATACAAGGGCTAAAACGTAAAAAAGGCTTGACTAGAGAAGAAGTCAGCCGCCGTATCGGCGTGGGTAACAGAACTTTAGACAATTACTTAAATGGCTCCAGCTCGTTTAAGCTTGGTACATTGCTTAGGTTTGCTGAAATCTGTAAAGTAAAGCTGTCGGATATTTTAGAAGATACAGATAAGCTCTCAGGCCTGTACGGAGAGAAAAATGAGGAAGAGAACAATGAATGCAGAACTGAACAAGCCGATAAAAATAGTCCTTAGCCGTTCATTGTGTAAGCTGGTTAATGGAGGAGTTGGTACTTCTAAAAATGATGGGCCAAGGGTCGAAAAGGCTGATAAAAGTAGTGGTAGTTAGGGGCAGAATATGAAAAGTTTATTTAAATTAGCGTTATTGACGAGCTTAGTTGCAGCTGGCTTGGTTACATTCGCGAGTGCACCGCTTGTTGAGATTATGATGTCTCTGACCTTAATTTTATTGGTTCTTATATCAAAAAATGATGATAACAGTCAGCTATTAACACTTTGCTTTGCTGCTGTTTTTGTTCTGTCTTCAATTGCCATGTATACGCTTGAAACCATAATATACCCTGCTGTAAATGATAACTTTATCGGTAATACAGTTGCTTTTGCCACATGTTTATTATTAAGCCTAACACTACTATTTTTATTGAAGCATCGAATGACGATAGCTGTCTTACTCACTCGCGGAAAATCAGCAACTGTGTTTGAAAAAAATTATGCTGAAGGCCCATTATATTTATTAGTGATTTTCTTAGCCGTTGTTGATGGTTTGGCTCTTATGGAAAACTTTTTGCGCAATTTGGATAGAATAGGGGTAAATGAGGAGTTAGCTAAAACTTTTTGGGAAGTGACCTTTTTTTATGATTACTTTGAATACTTTAAAGCAATACCAATGTTGTTGTGTGTAGCCCTGCTGTACGTTGGGTTAGTTGTTAGAACGAAAAGGCAACCAATACAAAGCTAGTTAATGTATTTTGAATGTAGTTGTTACGGCTATTGAATTGCATTCCCCAGCTTTTATTAATCACTTCCAAATTAAGTTGAAACTGATCATATTTATAACATGACTGGGGCTTCTGCTTTTAAATCCAAAATGTTAATTTTGGAGTGTCTCTCAGCTTTTATAGTATGATTCTCATTCAAAGCCTGTGTTAAATTTAGTCAAAAGAGTATCAGGACGATGCAAACGCCAGAAGAGTATGAGGTCAGTCAGCGAGTCGGACAGTTAATCCAAGGGCTAAAGTATCGTCGAGGTATGTCGAAAGAGACAATATGTCAGCATTTAGAGATTAGTACACGCACATTGGATAATTACCTAAGCGGAGCAAGCTCTTTTAAGCTAGGTACCTTATTAAAATTTGCAGATTTATGCCGTATCAGACTGGCTGATATCTTAGATGAAACAGAAGCGTTATCGCGATTACACCCTCATAGGTTAAAAGATAAGTTTAGTATTCTAATTGTTTGTCTTAGCTCTATCTGGAGCTTGTTTTTCTTTGAAAATATTATACTGATAATTCTTTGCGTGTTATTTTTCTACGCTAATAAAGATAAAAATAGTCAAAGTGTCATTGGCATATTTGTTATTGCTTTTATGCTAGAGGTTATCGTCGCCTACTGCTTGAAATTTATTATTTTTCCTGCTGTTGAAAGTTACTACTTTGAAAATATTTATGCCTTTGGTTTGCAGCTTTGTATAAATTTACTGCTACTTTTTATGCTTAAAAATAGAGCGTTTTTAAGTGTTTTGGTGACGCGGGGTCGCTCTGCATCTGTGCTCGAGAGAAGCCCTATAGAGGCAACCGTTTATTTTTTGGTTCTTACCTTAGCATCAGTCGACTTTTTAGCGCTCATGGAGAATTTTCTTCGCAATTTGGAAAGGCTGGGTGTTGAAGAAAGTGTTGCCAAAGCTTTTTGGGAAGTGACTTTTTTTTATGATTATTTTGAGTACCTTAAGGCTGCTCCAACTTGGGCATGTGTAATGGTACTGTTTACAGCAATAATCGCACGCAAAGACAATAAAGCTAGCCTGAACAGTTGGTAACCCAGTGAAGATAACTGCTTTAAAGCTCGTTTAATGTAACGGATATAAGGGAAAAAACGTAAGTCGATGCAAACACCGGAAGAATATGAAGTCAGTCAGCGAGTCGGACAGTTAATCCAAGGGCTTAAGCATCGTCGAGGCATGTCGAAAGAGACAATATGTCGGCACTTAGATATTAGCACACGTACACTGGACAATTATTTGAGTGGTGCAAGTTCTTTTAAGCTGGGGACGTTATTAAAGTTTGCAGATTTATGTCGTGTAAGACTTGCTGATATTTTGGATGATACAGAGACGCTCTCAAGATTATATCCTAACAACTTGAGAGATAGGGGAGGGATATTGTTACTGCTCGCAGGCTCGATAACAGGCGCTTTGGTTTTTGAGCCAGTTACTTGTGCATTATTATTTCTGATTCTGTTTATGGCGAAGGAAGATAAGAATAGTCAGTTGCTGACTTTTATTTTTGCGGGCACTTTTGTTCTAGAGGTACTTGTTGCGCTTGCTTTAAGGTATGTCGTTTTTCCATCGGTAGAAAGCTTTTACTATGAAAATATCTATGCATTTTCGATTCAACTTGTTATGAGCTTACTTCTACTTTTCTTACTTAAATATAGAATGGTTATTGCGGCCGTTATAACACAAGGTAAAACGGCATCTATATTCGAGAAAAATTATGCTGAAGGGCCACTCTATATTTTAGTTGGCTTTTGTGCTTCAGTGGACTTATTTGCGCTCATGGAAAACTTTTTGCGTAATTTAGAGCACTTAGGTGTTAACGAAGAATTCGCGAAAATATTTTGGGAAGTAACTTTCTTTTATGATTATTTTGAGTATTTAAAAGTGTTACCTATGTTGTTGTGTGTAGCGGTACTTTATATTGGCTTTATTGTTCGACAGCAACCACTCGCGAATTCAACTCCGAAGTGCATCACTCGCTAATTTGAGCTCTGGAGAGTTCATAACGGTTGTTGTATTGGTACGTAAATTAGATTCCAACAGCTGGTTATTGTATTGATGGGGGGCGTAAATTGACCTTGTCTACAGGGTTTTAGCGACAAGGAGTAAAGTTATACTTATTACTAAAATACACTGACTAGATAGGTGAGCCGACTGTTTTTCCGTCCTAAGATTAGGCTCGCCAGTTTTAATAAAAAAGGTGCTTTTAACAGCACCTTTTTTATTTGCTTTATAATCGAACCGCACGGTGATTATTCTAGATTTGGCGCACTAGAGTATACCATTTCAATCAGGTTATTCATGGTTCTTGATTTTTGAATATAGGCTTTTTCCATGTGGGCAAGCTCCTGTAATTCAAATAATGTCGTTTCAACTAGTCTGAGCCACTTTAGCGTTGTGTCTGGTACAGCACCATTTTGTTTGGTCGCTTTTTTTAGCGCGTTATAATAAATTGTTAAGTCACGATATTGGCTTTGATAGTCCATTGTTGTTCCAACCCCGTCTCTATTCGTTCACATTAAAGTAACAGGGGAACCGAGAAAAAATCTGCGTAGGATAATTTTTTTACAAGTTTTTAATTTGATAGGTAGTTAATATTTGCAAATGCAGAGATGACATCTTTTGCAAATGCAATACGCGGGTGCTTCAAAGCGCCTTTTTTCCATACCAAGTAGATGTTGTTTTCTGGGCCAACAGATCCCAATTGGATAAGCTCTCCAGCTTTAATTAAGTCGCGGCATAAGTAGTCTGGTAGTACTGAATAACCAATGCCTGAACGGATAATATGTGCGATGGCGCGAATGTCTGGACAAATTGCAATAACATTGGAGTTACAGCTGGCATTAAATACACGGTCAAAATATTGTCGTACTAGTGGCAAGTCTTGGTCGTAGGTTACAACATTATAGGTTGAGAGCAACTCTGCGGTGATCTTACTGTCTTGGATCTCTCGTCCTTCTAGGCGATTCATGACTAGCCATAGTTGCTCTTTATCTAACACTAGATAGTCGAATATTGCAGGATCGGGGGGGGATGCAGCAATTGCAATATCGGCGGTATCGTTGAGCAAGGCATCAAAAATATTAATTTTATTACCTATATGCAGCACTATATTGATGTTACCTGCTTGGAGTAAATTAGCAATTTGTGGACCCGACACAAAGCTGATGTATTCAGCAGGGCCTGCAATGTTTAGTGTTCCAAACACAGCCTCTGATCTCGCCCGTATAGAGGTTATCTTCTGCTCTAAAATGTCAATATGACTAGATACCTGAAGTGCTAAGTCATGTGCTGTTGGAGTTGGTTTTACGCCTCTTGCTTGGCGTTCAAATAAGGCTTTTCCGACCACTGATTCCATTGTTTGAATATGTGCCGTGACTGCGGGTTGCGACATGCCTAAATTGGCAGCTGCTTTGGTGATATTTTTGCAGCGGTACACTTCAACAAAGGTTTTTAACTGGGTTAGATGAGACATAACATATTAAGCCATAAGAATTCTGATTGCTCCTCCAAACTTATCCGAATTCTCCTCAATTCGCAAATCACGTATTATGCTTCCATTAACACAGGTAAAGCGCAACGATATCAGACTTTTAAATCGCCGTGCTTTATTTACAGCGCTTTGTATTAAAAGAGTAGTGGTGCAATGTCGAATACCGCCTTGCATAGCTTGCAGGCTCTCACTGTTTTTGGTTACTCGCCTAAACATAAAAATATTTATCGCTATTGCAAGTATTGGGCGCGATTAAGCCACAACCAGTAGCAGACAGGCGACAATAAGACAAGAATCAATAAAAACTACACTGAGAATGAGCCAAAGTGTAGAGAATGAACGTTATATCTACCGTATAGACAACACAGAGGAATTGAGCATGCTTAATTTTGTATTTAAAAACCAAACTGAAATCCTCTTTGGTAAAGGCCAAATGAGTGAAATAACACCAAGATTACCAGAGCAAGCAAAAGTGCTATTGCTGTTTGGCGGTGGTTCTATCAAAAAGAATGGGGTATACGACCAAGCAATGAGCGCACTGGCTGGTGTTGATGTTATTGAGTTTGGGGGGGTAGAGCCTAATCCAACCTACGAAACATTAATGCAGGCGGTGACCACGGCAAAGGAGCACGACGTCAATTTTATTCTTGCTGTGGGTGGTGGTAGCGTGATTGATGGTGCAAAGTTCGTTGCAGCTGCCTATCATTTTGATGGCGAGCCGTGGGATATTTTGGTTAAAGGTGCAAGCTTTAGCGACCCTTTACCTATCGGAGCTGTATTGACTTTACCAGCAACAGGTTCAGAAAGTAACGGCAACTCAGTGGTGACAAAAAAAGCCACTTCGCAGAAGCGCGCATTTTCATCGCCCACAGTACAACCACAGTTTGCAGTACTTGACCCTGAATACACCTACTCGTTACCTCCTCGTCAAGTAAGTAACGGTGTAGTAGACGCGTTTGTTCATGTAATTGAGCAATATCTGACTTATCCGGTAAACGCGCCGCTACAAGATAGATTTGCAGAAGGTATTTTACAAACACTCATCACTGAAGGTCCAAAAGCACTGAGCGAGCCTGAAAACTATGATGTCAGAGCTAATGTGATGTGGTCGGCTACCATGGCGTTAAATGGCTTAATTGGTCAAGGCGTACCACAAGATTGGTCTACACATATGATAGGGCATGAGTTAACGGCACTATACAACCTAGATCATGCACAAACGCTTGCTATTGTTTTGCCAGCGCTTATGTATGTACAGAAAGAGCAAAAAGCAGAGAAAATCCAGCAGTTAGGTAAACGTGTTTTTGATATTAACGAAGCCGACACGGCGGTGCAAATTGATAAAACAATCAAAGCAGTGCAAGACTTTTTTGAAGCGATGCTAGTTAAAACGCGTTTAACAGACTACGATTTGGACGAAAAAGCAATCTCGGCGGTAGTTGCTAATCTTGAAAAGAACGGCATGACTGCTTTGGGTGAGCACGGCGATATCGATTTAGAAAAAGCAGCGCAAATACTAGGATTAGCGCTGTAACAGCTTAGGTAATATAGCTATTGCATCAAAATAAAAGCCAGTGATAGCGTCACTGGCTTTTTTACTTAACTTGAACTTAGCATAAAAGGGAGTTATACCAATTAGGCTTAATACTTGCTCAATT